>JANNVM010000805.1:0-10525 GCA_031414455.1 Verrucomicrobiota bacterium | reverse complement strand
GTGCGGATGCCACCGGCGGGTTTCATGCCGATCATTTGCCCCGTCGCATGGAAATGATCGCGGATGGCTTCCAGCATGACGAGGGTCACCGGCAGGGTAGCGGCTGGAGAAACCTTGCCGGTGCTGGTCTTGATAAAATGCGCCCCGGCCTGGATGGCGATGGCGCTGGCGACGCGGACGTTGTCGTAGGTTTTCAGCTCGCCGGTTTCGAGAATGACTTTGAGATGAGCTTCACCGCAGGCTTCACGCACGGCCACGATTTCATCGAAGACCTTGCCGTAAAGTCCTGACAGAAATGCACCGCGGTCAATAACCATGTCTATTTCGTCAGCGCCGGCGGCGACAGCGAGCCGGACTTCTTCGAGCTTCGTTTTAAGCGGGGCCTGACCGCTTGGAAAAGCAGTGGCGACGCTGGCAATGTGGATGCTGCTGCCCGCGAGGAACGCGGCGGCGGATTTTACGAGATTTGGATAGACGCAAACGGCGGCGACGTGCGGGCAGTCATAGCGGGGCTCCATCGGATGGAGTGCCTTGGCGCAGAGGTGGCGGACTTTTCCTGGTGTATCCGCCCCCTCCAGCGTGGTGAGGTCCATCATGCTCGCGGCGAGTTTGAGGCCGGCGAGTTTGGCTTCGTTTTTGATGCTGCGTTTGGTGAAACTGGCGGCACGCTGTTCGGCCATGACTTTGTCCACGGCGGGCACGCTGAGGGAAAACGGCAGACCGTGGCGCCGGGAGGGGCGGACGGTGATTTCCATGTTAGCGGGAAGTGGAGGCCGTGGTCGCGGAGGCCGGCGGCATGGCGGGTTCGCCGCTCCACGGGCCGGTGAAAAACTTCACCAGTTCAACATAGGGACCGGCTTCGCGGTGCCGCTGCCAGCGCACCTGAACCAGCGCGGGGCGCCACGCCGGATCGTGTGCGCGGCGGGCAAACTGGCGGGCGGCCTCGCTGTCAGGTTTCATGCAGGCAATGAAGGGGAGCGATTCGACCGGAAAGGCCGATCCTACATCCACAAAGCGGAAGGCCGCGAGGTCCGGCCGGTTGCGGCGGTAATCGTCCTCGTTGTCAGGCTGCGACGGCCTGACTTCAGCATAGAACGTGCCTTCACCCTCGCCGGGACTGGCGGTGAACTTCTGGAACAGCCCGGCGCTTTGCTGCGTGATGGCACCGGAGTGGAGCCGCGGTCCGCTTTCCGTCTGCTCTACGACGAATACCGGCCCGGGTTGGGCCTCCGGTTTTACGACGACGAGGTAGCGGTCAGTGCCGGCAATGCGGCGGGAGGATTTCAACTCCCAGGCAGCCGGCAGCGTTGCCGGGAATGGCGGAAACGGCGGCAGAGACACACCGTCCGGCGGGGGCAGCAGGTGCGAGGCGGCGGCGGGTTCGGAGGCGGCTCCCAGATAACGGCTCACGGACGCGAGGGCCAGCTCTCCAGCCTCACGCCGGCGGAGTTTTTCCATCCCCGCCTCCTGCTCCACTCGCTGGGTCAGGTTTTCCGGCAGCCCCGGGTGCGTTTTCGGCACGAGGGGTTCGGTAAACCGCAGCGCGGCGAGGCAGGCGATACCGAGTCCGCAGAAAGCGCCGACGACCGTAATGTCGAGCCAGCGCTGCCAGCCGCGGCGGCGAAAAGTGAGGGGTCTCCGCTCCACGTGCAGTTCGTGATCCGCGTCGTCGGCCGTGTCTTCAAAGATGCCACGCTCCCGGGAGGGGAAGGTCGCGGTATTTTCCTGACGTTTCCCGCGGAGCGGGGGAATCGCCGCCGTGCGCGCTGCCGGAGGGGCAGGGGACCGGGGCGATGCGGCAACATTTTCCGCGGGGGATTCGCCAACGATGGGAACGGGCCTCACCGCGGCGGCAGCCGGCGTGTTTTCCGCGACCGGGGCCAGCGGCGGCGGGATTTCGCGCCGCGGCGGCGGCTTGGAGAAAAGCTGCGCGCCACCGCCACCGCTGGCGGCCGGCGAATGCAGCGGCGCGGTGATTTCCGCCGCGCAGGACGGGCAGGGGCCAGTCACGCCGGCGAGCGTGCCGGGCACCTGGAGCGTCGTCCCGCAATGTACACAGGTGAACCTCAGCAGGTCAGCCGGTGCGGGGTGCGGAACGTGCGGCAAGGTGGTCATGAAGCGCCGGTGAATCCGGCGAAGAGGAATTGGCGCGCATCATGCCGCGCCCGTTTGCGTGCGCAAGTCTCGCAGTGGCGGAATTTTTGAGAAAAATTGAACAGGCGGACGCGGAGGGCGCAGAGACCCGGATCGCGGCTGCCTTCCTTCTCTGTTACCTCTGCGGCCTTCTGTTCAAATTTCGCCAGCCTTCTCTCACCGGCTGCGCTCGATGATTTCACTCTGACGCCGGTGGTCCGTCGCTCCGGGACGGGTTAAAACAATCCGCGAAGCGGCACTCAAATTGAGCACGTCGCGCCTGCGAAAGTCGCTGCGCGTTCTAGAATGCGGTTGTTGCAGTTCCGTTACAACCCGTCTCAGCCGACCGAAGGATGTCAGGCGAGCACTCTGACTTTATCCCTTATCCCGGGCCAAAGCGGCAGGCCACGGGCAGGGCGGCTGTGGCCGTTGCTTTTTGAGTAGTGCCGGCGGAGAAAACAGGAGGCATTGCAGCGACGTAAAGAGTTTCTGTTTGTCAAATTATGCACACCGACCCCTAGTTTCTCCCGCAATGGTGAGGGCCGCACCAGGGACGGGAGACACCATGTGTTCGTAATAACGGGCATTGGCCACCCGGCTCCAGCGGCCGGTGCTTTCGCCGGCGATGCTGCCCTGGAGGATGCCGGACCCGGCGGGAGCGGTCATCTCCTGCGGCGGGCCAGGGGGACGGCGGAGATCCCAGCCGCCGCTAACAAGTGTGGCGGGGGTGCTGTCGGCATTCTCACAGGCGACGGCGGCGCGGTTGAGCACCGCGGCATAAGTGACGCCCCCGTTCGATGGAAAGCCGGAAAAAGAAACGATGGCTGGTGAGCTACGGCATCAATGACAGGTGGTGCGGACTGTTTACTATTTCCCACGGGGAATTGCTCCAGCAGATGTCGCGCGTGCGGTAACGCCGGAAATCCGTAGCCCTAAGCCCTAACGATGCAGTTGAAATCACTGTCCCGAGCCGAACCGCAGCGCGGCAGCCCAATGAGGCATGAAGCCCTGGCAGTAAGGGCCACCGCGCTGCGGTGGAGGCTGTTCTTTCCGCTGGGCCCAGGGGTTTGCCTGCGGCTGTCTTCGGCTCACCCCTGGCTATTGATGGAAAAACCGCGATGCGGTTCAGATTCCACTGCATCGTTGCGGCGAAGCATTCCAGGCAGCCTGCCTCCTCTGTTACCTCTGCGTCCTCCTGTTCAGATTTCGCCAACCGTCATCTCACCGGCTGCGCTCGACGATGGCGATGACGACGCTGGAGGTGACGAGCAGGGTGCCGGCGAGCCGCCAGAGCATCGTGCTGCGGCCGGCGGTGAAGCGTTCGTGGTTGGCGAACCATGCGCCGCAGAGCCATACCAGCACGATACTCCACAGGCCGCGGGTGCTGTAGAGAATGTTGGTGCCGGTGGGGTCGTTGAAAAACGCGAGAGCGATCCCCATGCCGGTGGCCTGCGCGGCGAGGAGGACGCTGCCGGAGAGGACCCAGCGGCGATAGGACGGTGCCAGCCGAAGGACCGGGGTTCGCGAGGCGGCCATGGCGATGAGCGAGAAAACACCGAGGAATTGCGGGATGGCCGCCAGAAACACGGTGCCGCCGAATTTTGCGGCCCAGTGTCCGATGAGCACATCTGTCAGGCCGAATAGAGCCGAGCTGACGAGGCACATGAGAATGGCGGGGCCGGCGGCGCTGCCGGGCTTGAGATCCGGACGGCCGATGAAGAAGATGCCGGCCGTCGCGAGCAGCGCGGCCGTCCAGAGTCCGGCTGAGAGTGTGCCGCCGGTGATCGTAACGACGCCGAGCGCGACGAAGAGAACTTTGGTCCCGAGGATGGGAGTGACCATGGAGACATCGCCGCGGCGGATGGCGGCGAACGCGCCGAGCGATCCGGCGTAGATAAGTACGGAAGTGAGTGCCGGGCGCCACATTTCTGTGAGGGGCAGGTGGCCGGGATTGACGAAGAACAGCGGCAGGAAGAACGGCATCGCGATGAGGTTCGTCCAGTGGAACGTCTGCAGGGTGCCCGCGCCTTCGCCATAGCCGCGCTTAAAAAAGAGCGACGCCACGGTATAGACGACCGCCGCGACGGCGGGGATCAACAGCCAGTACGGAACGTGCATGGCTCAGGACAGCCCGGCCTCTTCCATGCGTGCTTCCATTTCACTCTTCTGCAGCGCGGTGATCATGTCCGCGATGTTGCCTTCGACGAAGGACGGCAGATTATAGACCGACATGTTAATGCGGTGATCGGTGACACGGCTCTGCGGGTAATTGTAAGTGCGGATCTTTTCCTCGCGCCCGCCGCTGCCGATGAGATTGCGGCGGTGCGCGGAATACTTCGCGGCTTCCTCCTGCTGCTTGCGTTCGAGCAGGCGGGAACGCAGCACGGTGATGGCGCGCTCCTTGTTCTTGATCTGACTGCGTCCGTCCTGACAGCGCACGATGACTCCGGTGGGGATGTGGAGAACCTGCACCGCGGAGTCCGTGGTATTGACGCCCTGACCGCCGGCGCCGCTGGCGCGGCAAACTTCGATGCGGAGATCGTTAGGATTGATCTCAAAATCCACTTCCTCCGCCTCCGGCAGCACGGCGACCGTGGCGGTGCTCGTATGAATGCGGCCCTGGGCTTCGGTCGCCGGGACCCGCTGTACGCGATGCACGCCGCTCTCATACTTCATGGACCGGAAAACCTCCTCGCCGCTCACCTTGAAGATCACTTCACGGAATCCGCCGGCGTCGGAGGTGCTCGCCTCCATGGGCTCGACCTTCCAGCCGCGTGTCTCCGCGTAGCGCTGATACATGCGCATGAGATCGGAGGCGAAGATCGCCGCTTCATCACCGCCGGTGCCGGCACGGATTTCGATGATGGCGTCCTTGTCTTCGTTCGCATCGCGCGGCAGCAGGGCATACTGAATGTCCTCAGCGAGTTGCGCGCGCCGCTTCTCCAGGGCAGGCAATTCCTCCGCGGCCATCGCGGCCATTTCCGCGTCGTCCCCTTTCGACAGTTCGATGCTGCTTTCCAGTTCGCGGCCCACGGCCTCCCACTCGTCCCATGTCGCCAGCAGCTTGCGGATGCGCGCATGCTCACGGGTGAACTCGCCGGCCTTTTTTTGATCGTTGAAAAAGTCCGGAGCCGCGATGGCGGCTTCGAGTTCCGCCATGCGGGCGCGTTTCTTTTCGATGAGCGGGGCGTAGTTCATGAGGGCAATGGATCGTCAGCCAAAAACAAAACGGTGCGCGCTCCCGAAAGAGCGCGCACCGTCCTGCTGAAAAAAGTGATGTCTGACTAAGCGCCTGCGGTGGCGAGTTTCGGCGGGGCCGAGCGGCGGACGGTTGTGCCAAAGCGCTTGGCGAACTTGTCCACACGGCCGGCAGTGTCCACGAAGCGCTGCTCACCGGTAAAGAACGGGTGGCAGGCGGCACAAATGCCGATCTTCAGTTCCTTGACGGTGGAACGGGTATTATAAACCGCGCCGCAGGTGCAGGTGACGGTCGTTTCGAAGTAATTGGGATGGGTATCGGCCTTCATAACAGTGGTCAGATAAGTAGTTGATGGAAAGAAAAGGACCGGGACCGCGCCGCAGGGGGACATAGCGGGGTCCGGCAAAGGGGGCGGGAGACTAGAGCGCCGGTTCCGGCCGTGCAAGTGGTTTTCCTTTTGCGGGGAAACTTGCCGGCGCACCCGTTCACCGCAGGTTCAGTTCCGGGGAATCCTCGGTGAATTTCAGCTCCAGCGGCAGGCGCTGCCAGTTCGGGGAAATGAGATCCAGCGCCGGAATGATCCAGACGATGGTGCGGGTGCCGTCGAGCATCCCGCGGCCGCTGGTGCGCTCGCGGAGAATGCGGAGGCGCGGCGCGTTGCGTCCGTCGCCGCTGTTGGCGAGCACATCGGGGATCATCTGGAGTTCGGCCGCGAGTTGTTCGGCGAGGCTGCAGAAGGCGCTGTTGGAGCCGGGCGGATTATTGGTCTCACGCCACGCGAGGATATCGTTGTCGCCCATCAGCAAAAGGCTGCCGCCGCTGGTATTGAAGGAGAGCGAACGCACTTTGTCGCCGCTCACGCGTCCAATCTTGACCGTGCTGAAGGTCTCCTCCTTCTGCTTTCCTCCGGATCCGGTCAGAAGGTTTCCGGCATAGGTAATGGTCACTGGTTCGGAAGTGATGCCCGTCACGCTGCCCCGCCCGCCGGCTTTGCTGTCCTTTACCGCGGCGGCGATTTCCTTGACGGCGACTTGCACGCCGCAGGGCGACCATGCGTTGCCGGTGCGGGTAAACGCCGTGCCGCCCTTGTCCTCCCGGTGCGCAATGAGTTCGGGCATCAGATCCACCACTTTGGTTTTGCGGGCAGCGAGGTCATCCAGCGCCGCTTTGAGCACGGAGTCGAGCCGTGCGGGCCGCTTCGACTTCATGGGCACTTTGGCACTGCGGGAGATTTTGTCAGGATACACGAGCGCCTTGGGAGGCACCGGGACCACGATGAGATCAATGCCGCGGCTGCGCAACTGCTGGGCGTAGTCGGCGATGCTCGCGGTGGCGGCGGCAGTGGTGCTGATGCGGCTGACTTTGAGGAGTTCGGCGCCGGAGAAGAGCCAGCCGTCGCGCCCGGAGACGGTGCCGCCGATCTCACCAAGCTTCCCGCACTCTGCATAAAATTCCGTCTCGGCGGCGGTGCGTTTGTCACGTTCTTTGTCGGTCTCGGCTGCCGGATCCGCGGCGTCGCCATCCTTTTTCGGCAGGAGCTTGCAGCCGGTGAGGCAGAATGCGGCGGCGGTAAAAAGAAGGAGGGGAGAGCGGTGCATGGCGGTTCACATAAACGGCGGCGGTCAGGCATTCAATCTGAACGTGCGGCCGCGCCCGGGCGGTAACGCCGCTGCAGTTCGCGCCAGATGATGGTCTTGTGGATCTCCGCGATGCTCCAGCCCCGCCCGCCCAGCGACTCCGGCAGATGCAGACCGAACAATCCTGTGTCCACCACCTGCCGCCACAGATCCCGCTCGAACAACTGCCCGGCGTCCCGGGCCGCGGCACTGTCCCGCACGAGACCGCGACCGGCTTCGCGGAATTCCGCGCGCAACCGGTCATGCTTTCTCTCGTTCGTGAGATCCATCTTGCCATGCTGCCCGTGTCGCCGCGCCGTGCAAAGGGTTCCCTGCCTGAGTCATTGCGCAGGGAACGGTGGCCCGGATGTTGCTGGCAATGGCGTAAGGCCCGCTCCTATGCGGAGCTCGTTGTTGTTCATCCAAGCCTCGCCTTCGCCAAAAATTGCGTAGAGACCCGGTGCCACCAGTCTATTTTGAAGCCCATGACCACCCATCCTGCCGTCCTCGCCAAAGTCGTCGAAATCACTGCCCTTTGCCAGCCTGACAACATTCACTGGTGCGACGGATCGCAGGCGGAGTATGATGCGCTGTGCGCGCTGCTGGTGGAGCGCGGCACGTTTACGAAGCTCAATGAAAAAACGCGTCCGGGATGTTTTCTGGCGCGTTCCTCGCCGTCGGATGTGGCCCGTGTGGAGGACCGCACGTTCATCTGCACGCGGCGGCGGAATCAGGCGGGACGGACGAATAACTGGAAAGCGCCCGCTGAGATGAAGGCACTCCTGACAGAAAAATTCCGCGGCTGTATGCGCGGGCGGACGCTCTACGTGGTGCCGTTTTGCATGGGGCCGCTGGATTCACCGATGGCCCTGGTGGGTGTTCAATTCACCGACTCGCCGTATGCCGTGGTGAGCATGCGCATTATGGCGCGCATGGGGGCCGCCGTGTGGGCGAAGCTGGGCACGGAGGGCCGCTGGGTGCCGTGTTTGCACAGCGTGGGAGCACCGCTCGATCCGGGACAGAAGGATGTGCCGTGGCCCTGTAACGACGACAAATACATCGTGCATTTTCCCCAGGAGCCGTCGGTGTGGAGCTTTGGCAGCGGTTACGGCGGCAATGCCCTGCTGGGAAAAAAATGCCTCGCCCTGCGGATTGCGAGCTGGCTGGCGCGCGAGGAAGGCTGGCTCGCCGAACACATGCTCATCCTGGGCCTGCACGCGCCGGACGGAAAGAGCAGCTACGTCTGCGGCGCCTTCCCCAGTGCCTGCGGCAAGACGAACCTCGCCATGCTCGAGCCGCCGAAAAGTTATCGCGAGGCCGGCTGGCGCACCACTTTGGTAGGCGACGACATCGCATGGCTCTGGCCTGACAGTGAGGGGAAACTCCGCGCCATCAATCCGGAGACGGGGTTCTTCGGCGTGGCCCCGGGCACTTCATTGAAGTCGAACGCCACGGCCATCGCGACGATCACTCGGAATACCATTTTCACCAACGTGGCCCTCACCGGCGACAACGACGTCTGGTGGGAAGGCCTCACCGACACCCCGCCCGCGCATTTGATAGACTGGCAGGGCCAGGAATGGACCCCGGGCTGCGGCCGCAACGCCGCGCATCCCAACAGCCGCTTCACCGCCCCCGCCGTGCAGTGCCCGACCATTGATCCGGCATGGAATGATCCTCACGGCGTGCCCGTGAGCGCCATCATCTTCGGCGGCCGCCGCCCGGGGACGATGCCGCTCGTATATCAGGGATTTAACTGGGCGCACGGCGTCTATGTCGGTGCCACCATGGGCAGCGAGACGACCGCGGCGGCGACCGGTCAGGCCGGCGTGGTGCGCCGGGACCCGATGGCGATGCTGCCGTTCTGCGGCTACGACGCCGGGGAGTATTTCGCGCACTGGCTGGAGATGCGCCGCCGCATCCGCCACCTGCCGCGCATTTTCCATGTGAACTGGTTTCGCAAAGGCCCTGACGGAAAGTTTCTCTGGCCCGGATTCTCGGAAAACATGCGCGTGCTCGAGTGGATCGTGCGCCGCTGCCAGGGCACCATCCCCGGCCACGAAACGAACATCGGCTGGACGCCGCACTGGGAGGACTTCAACAGCACCGGCCTTGACGGCTTTACCCGCGAACACTTTGATAGAGTCATGGCCGTGGACCCCGCGGAGTGGCGCAGCGAGGTCGCCTCGCAGGCGGAGTTGTTTCTCAAGATCTACGACAGCCTGCCGAAGGAACTTGTCTATCAGCGCGAACTGCTCTCCGCCCGGCTGGCGGAGGATTGAGCTAGTCGAGCACCGCGCGGCCCCGCACATAAAGCCGGCTCTGCGGCCCTGCCGGTGCGGGGACGGAGAATGTCAGGCGCTCAACCGTGCCGGTGACCGGCGTGCGGTTGAGGAGCGTGGCATCCCGTGCCGGGACCCAGCCGGCCGGCGCGAGGTCGGCGGAGAGTTCGATGATGATGTTAGCCTCCGCCGTCGCTTCGCGTTCGACAGTGACAGTGAAGTCTCCGCCGGCGTTCACGGTGGCGGTGAGCGGGGCTCCGGCCCCGAGGGCGTAATCGACGGGATCTGTCAGGCCGTCGCGGTCAGTGTCCGCGGCGGGGCTCCCCGTGAAGGGGATGGTGTCAGTGGTGCCCGGATTGCCGGTGGCAGTGATGCTGGCGCGCCAGTTCCAGGGGAGCGAGTGATCCGGATTTGTGGATGGCGCGACGAGCACAAGACTGGCGTTGCCGTCGGCTGCGGCCGGCCAAGGCAGCGTGTCTTCATAACGGAACTCACGGATGGTGCTCCCGGTGGCGTCGTCGAGCTTGAGGAGGTCTCCGCCGTTATCGAGGCTGGAGGAGGAGGCGAACTGGCCGGCGACGGGTTTGCCAGGGCCGTAGATGGCTTCAAAGGAGGCGGTGTTTTTCACAATGAGCACGCGGGCCAGCGGGGCGAGTGTGGAGCCGGGCGGGAAGGTGAAGGCGATGCCGGCGGTGAATTTCACTCCGGCCAGGGTCAGTGTCACGGTCGGGCTGATGTTCATCAGTTCAACGAACTCGGCCTCGCCGTCGGGCTCGGGGTGATACATGATTTCGCTGACGACCAGATAGAGCTGCGCATCTGAAGGCGAGTAGGGCGTCGAGAACGTGCTGACGGTGGCGCCGGCGGGATTGAGCAGGGTGATGGTCTCGCCGAAGTTTGACAGGTGGCCCTGATATGGGCCGGTGCAGAGGCGCTCTTCGTTGCCGGTGGGAGAAGTCAGGCGATTGCGGAAGGCGAGCGTGCTGGGCGAGACGAAGAGCTGGCCGCCGCGCTCAATGACGGTGCCGGGCGCGAAGGTGAAGTCCACAGCGCCGGCCAGTTTCCATCCGGTGATGTCTATCTCGGTCGTTTCGTTGTTGGTCAGGCGGATGTATTCGTGCTCCTGATTGCCGGAGGCGGGATTGTGATCGGAGGCGGTGAGGGTGACGTTCGGATTTGCCGGCTGCGCAGCGGGAATCAGTGTCGGGTAGTTGTTGAACAGCACGGTGCGGCGGCTGGTGAGGTAGCTGTTGATGGAGGAGACGCTGGAACTCAGCGGCGGAGCGGCGGCGGCG
>JANNVM010000804.1:0-12767 GCA_031414455.1 Verrucomicrobiota bacterium | reverse complement strand
CAGAATCTCGCCCTTCACATCGACCGTGATTTTCCGCGACAAATCGCCGCGCGCCACCGCCGTGGTGACGGTCGCGATGTTGCGGACCTGCGTGGTGAGATTGGAGGCCATCGCGTTCACCGAATCGGTGAGATCCTTCCACGTGCCCGCCACGCCGGGCACCACCGCCTGCCCGCCAAGCCGCCCATCCGTGCCCACCTCCCGCGCCACCCGCGTCACCTCGGAGGCAATGGACCGGAGTTGATCCACCATCGTATTCGTCGCCTCCTTGAGCTGCAAAATTTCGCCCCGCACATCCACCGTGACCTTTTTGGACAAATCGCCATCAGCCACCGCGACGGTCACCTCCGCGATGTTGCGCACCTGTGCGGTCAGGTTGTCAGCCATCTTATTGACGGAGTCGGTGAGTTCCTTCCAAACGCCCGATACGCCCTTCACCTGCGCCTGCCCACCCAGCTTGCCCTCCGTGCCCACTTCGCGGGCCACGCGGGTGACCTCCGATGTGAAAACCGACAACTGTTCGATCATCGTATTGACCAGCTTCGCCGAGCGTAAAAACTCGCCCTTCAGCGCGCGCCCATCGACTTCCAGCTCCATGGACTGCCCCAGATCGCCCTTCGCCACCGCTCCGATCGTCCGCGCCACGTCCGTGGTGGGCCGCACCAAGTCATCCAGCAGCGTATTGAAGGAGTCCACCTTCACCGCCCATCCGCCGATGACCCCCGGCACCGTCATCCTCTGCGCGAGCCGCCCATCCTTGCCCACCGACACGCTCAGCCGTGCCACTTCGTTCGCGATCCGCTCTTCGTGCGAGATCGCCTGATTGAAAGCCTCGGCAATACGCTGGTCATTGCCCGCCCAGTCCATCGGCAGCCGCGCCGTGAAATCGCCATCGCGAAACGCCACCATGGCCGCGAGTAGCTGGTGCGAGCGGACCTCTGCGACGACACCGGGCTGTTCATTGCAAGCCGCGGTCACGGACGGGGATGCATCCGGGGAGTGGGACAGAGTTGGTTTGTTCATGAAAATCGAGGGGACTGGATGGATTGGATTTCTTCGCTGAGGTCGTTTTTTCGCCGCTGGACTCATCGGGTATTTCCACGCGGACCGCGGTGTGCCTGCCGGGCACAGACTCGATGTGAAAGGTGCCGCCGATCATCTCCACGCGCTCTCTCATGCCGAGCAGGCCGAGGCCGTGGTGCGGCGGCGCGCCGGAGTTGCCATTCACGGCAAAACCCTGGCCATCGTCCGTGATCTCCATGCGGATGCGGTCCGCCAGCTTCTGAATACTGACGACCGCGTGGCTCGCCCTGGCATGGCGGGCCACATTGCCGAGCGCCTCCACGGCGACGCGATAGAGCGCGGTGCGCCGGCTGCAGTCCGGGATTTCGATGCTGGCCGCAGCCTTCAATATGACGCGCACGCCGGTGCCCGTCATGGAGGCGGCGATGAACGTCTCCAGCGCCGGGATCAGCCCCAGATCATCCAGCACGGAAGGGCGCAACTCCCGCGCCAGGCGATGCACGGTATCCACCGACTGCTGCACCAGCCGCTGCGTGCCCGCCAACTTCCGCGGCCATGACTTCGCGCCCGCCGCGGCATCCTTCGGCACGGGTGCCAGCCGCCCGTGAACGTCCGTCAGCGTCTGCGCGATGCGATGCAACTCCCGGCTGATCTTCCGGCGCTCCGCCTCCTGCGCGGACAATAGCTGCCGCGACAACTGCCGCAGTTCCTCCTGCCGCTGCCGCGATTTCGCCAACAACTCATGCGCAGGGAGCGGGGGAGGGCTACCTTTCATTGGCGAGGTTCAGTTTCCCGGCATAGCGGTTGATGGTTGTGACCGACTCCAGCACCAGCCGCTGGGTCGCGGCGATCTCATTTTGGAAATCCTCCGCGCTGGCCGAGACCTCCCGCTGCAGCGCCAGCAGCCGGACGTGGATACCCAACAATGTCTGAGCGATCTCGTCCTGGAGCGTGAGGCTCATCGTCATCCGCTCCTCCTCCTCCGCCGTGAGTATCTGCCGGGTGAGAGCCTGCAAATGCTCCTGGAGCTGGCCGGCCTCCGCGAGCAGCGTGGCCGACTGCGCTGTGCCCGGTTTGAGGCATCTGTCCGCTGCCCGCGCGAGGCGAGGCGTCTTCTCGACCGGCCGCTGTACCTCCGCAAAAAACGCCGCCGCCCGCGCGGTCAGCTCTTCCTGGCTATCCGCAGCGCCGCCCGCCGGCACCAGTGCCGCCAGCGCCTCGTCGTGCATCTTCGCCAGCTCCAGCGTCCCCAATTCCAGAGTCACGGCCTCATTCCCCAGTCCGTGCGCCGCCTCGAACCCCGCCTGCGGTCCCTGCTCAATATAGGATTGCAGGGCCGCCAGGTATTGTCCTGACAGTCTGCTCAGCGTCGTCTGTTTCATATACGTTTTCGGAATGGAATCGCCGTCAGGAACGATGCCTCGTCTCTCCCGCCGGCTCCTTCGTCCGTGGCTATCTTCCGCCGGATGCCGCCTCCGGTCTATGGGGGGAACACCCCATAGTGCCCGCCGGCGTCGCGGGCTATGGGCCTCCGATGTCGAAAATGTCCATGAAGTTTTGCGCGCTGCTGCTCCCGTCCGTAGCCGGGTTGATGCTGGTCAGCACCGGTTGTTCCTCCATCCCCGGGTCGCCTGCTCCCGGCTTCGATCAAGTTTCGTATTGGAACGGCGACCGCATGTCCGGCAGCCCATCCATCCGCATCAGCCTGTCCCGGCAGCGGGCCTATTTCTATAAAGGCGGCAAGCTGGCTGGCGTGTCGCTCATTTCATCCGGGCGGGAGGGACTCGACACCGTGACGGGCAGTTTTCGCCTTCAGGAAAAGGACCGGGAGCACGCGTCCTCACTGTTTGGAAGCTACGTCAATGCCGACGGCAAAGTGATCCAGCGGGATGTGAACACGAGGAGCGACACCATGCCCGCAGGTGCCCGCTACAAGGGCGCGGACATGCCGCACTGGATGCGCATCACCGGCGGCACTGGAATGCACGCCGGTTTCCTGCCCGGCTATCCCGCCTCGCACGGATGCATCCGGATGCCAGCAGCCATGGCGGAGGCCTTCTTCCGTCATGTGGAGGTGGGCACACCCGTGAGCATCGAGTCATGAAAACTTCCCCTGCCAAACCAGCGGGGAATTCCTCCATCGCGCGCTGGGAGAATGAGGGCGGCTCCCTCGCCCCAATCCCGAAGCCGCGGCCATTGCCCGCAATAAAGCAGCCCGCCCCCGCTAACTCTATCTCTACCGAACCCACACTCCATGAATATGACCCCTGATGACAACGCCCGGCTTTTGGCCCGCCTGCAGACTGAATTCCGCACGGATTGCGGGCACCTTGCAGATTTGGAAACGGAACTGCTCGCCGCCCACGATAGTGCCCGGCAGTTTGGCATCAAGCACGGGACCCCGCCGGCCTGGAACACTCTCTGGCTCCAGCACTGGGATGATGTCGCCGGCATTGTGCGCCGCATCGGGGTGCTGGTGAGCGAAATGGAACGCTGCACCGGAGGTACTTCCCCTGACCTCCTGGATGCCGCCCTTGAGGCGTGGGAGGAAATGCAGGGCGAGGACGTTCAACTCGCAGCGGCCCTGAGTGCCATCCAAAAGCAGGCAGCCGGGCTGGACGCCGCTGTCCGCGCTGACTGGAACCTCGCAGGCCGAAGGATCGAGCCGCACCTGACCAAACTCCACACCTGTGCCAGAGTGCTGCGTATCCGCATCGAACTGCTCCGCTCCGATTCCCGCGAAGGCGTGGATCATCGCGTGCTGAAACTCCTCTCCACACTCCCGGGCCATACGCCCGGTGAGGAGCCGGACCCGGAAATTCAGCGCCAGGAAGCAGGGGAGGCCGCCGTCGAACTCGCTCACGAAAAACACGAAGCCGGGGGCCTCATGGATGTCATCAAAGGCCTGCTGATGTGGGTGGAGACGCCGGAGGAGCGGGTGCGCCAAATCCATGCGTTCAAGGCGGAAGAAACCAAAGGCCACGCCGCCGCCTCTGCGTGACCCGCCGCCCGCCCGGCTTTGCCTGGTTATCCCTGGAAGGGTGCCCTGAGGAAAGAGTCCAGGGCCGGGGCCAGATTGGCTTCCGGCGCGAATCACCGAAGTCGCGGATTTTGCGCCCGTGCTTTGAGATCTGCTGACGCTCCCCGTTCATTCACTGCCTTCAGTTTGATGGAGTTCTCCCTGCTGGTCGCAAGTTGCGCCAGCGGCGTGGTCGGGTTTCACCCCATAGCAGCAGGGCGGAGCGCCACCTAGATTTCCGGCTGTTATGAAATCCAAATCCGTCTTCGCCCTCCTTCTTATTGTCATCGGTGTCATCGCTCTCGCCTATGGAGGCTTCTCGTGGACCACCCGCGAAAAAGCCGTGGACCTCGGTCCCATCCAAATCACCGCAGAGAAGTCGCACTCCATTCCGCTCTCTCCCATCATCGGCGGCGTCGCGTTGATCTGCGGTATCGTCCTCCTCATCTCCGGCAGAAAATCGGCCTGAGCCGCCCGCCCCGCGTCAGTTGACCGCCAACCCAAATCACCGCCCCCACTCACATGAATATCACCAAAAGCATCGGCATGCTTCTCCTCGCAATCTACCTGATCCTCATCGGGATTATCGGCGTCGCCGGCATCAGCCTCGGTCAGGCCGCCATTCTCCTGCCGATCCTCGCCATCGCCGCCGGCGTCTTCATTTTGATAGGCAAGTAGCGCAAAATCAATGACCGTTCGCTGCCGCTTCTTTACCCGGTTCCTTGTTCCCTGGCTCCTGTTGATGATTTGCATTAGCGGTTGCTCGTCGCCTCACAAGGGGCGGGCGAATCCGCGCCGCGACCGCGCCTTCATCGCATACTGGCCGCCCCCTCCGGGAAGCAATGGACTGCGCCTCGCCGTCAAGGATCTAATCGACATGAAGGGCGTGGTGACCACGGCCGGATCGGAGTTCGTGGCCAACTCCAATCCACCCGCCCTGCGGGATGCGCAGTGCCTCGAACTGGCGCGCGAACGAAACGTCACGATCGTGGGTAAGACCAACCTTACCGAACTCGCGTTGACGGTTACCGGCCGAAACACTTTCTTTGGAACTCCCCGAAACCGGCGGGATCGAAAACACGACTTGATTCCGGGCGGTTCGTCCAGCGGCTCGGCAGTAGCCGTCAAAACCGGTATGGCGGACGTGGCCTTTGGAACGGATACCGGCGGATCCATTCGCTTTCCCGCAGCTTGTTGCGGCGTCTATGGCTTGAAAACGACCTTCGGTCTTGTTCCCATCAAGGGTGTGTTTCCCGTCTCGCCGCGGCACCTCGATACCGTCGGGCCGATGGCAAAGGATATGCCCCGTCTGGTGCAAGGCATGGACTTGCTGCAAAGAGGCTTTGCGGACAAATACGAAGCAGCCATCGCGAACAAGCCATCGGCCGCCCGGATAAGAATCGGGCGGCTTTACCTCAACGGCACCGACTCCACAATTGATAAAGCCATTGACGATGCGCTCACCGCAAAACGCTTCAAAGTCATCAAACTGCGTCCATCCTTCAGAATCAAATGGGAGCAGGCGGATAAGGACGGGAAAGTGGTGGCCCTTGCAGACGCGTGGCTCAACGCTGGTAAATATGTGGACAAGAAGGGGATTGGCGCCGTGACGAAGATCGTGCTCCAACAAGGCGAACGGAACTATACGAACCACTATAAGGACGCGCTGAAACGAAAGGCCGCATGGCAACGCGACCTCCGTCTGGTCTTCAAAAAAGTGGATTTTATTGCTTTGCCGACGCTTCAGAATCTCCCGCCGAAGTTTCCATCCCCCGGCTCAAATGCCGTCTTTGAATGGCTGGTATTCAACTCGCAGAATACCACGGCAGTTAATTTTGCAGGAAATCCTGCATTGGCGATGCCCATCGCTCTCCCATCGAACGGGAAGACGGTTCCCGTCACCAGCCTGCAACTGATCGGGCCCCGGTTGAGTGAGGCGGAACTCTTGAATGCGGGCCGGTTGATCGCGTCCGAACCCTGACAGACCGCCTGGTCGGGTTACACCCCATAGCAAATGACGGGTCTTCTGCGAATGCTCGCCCACGAAAGCGGCATCCATTCCTTTAACCAACCGGGTGCTTTGCGACCACGTTATGAAAACACTATCCATTCCCCTTTTTCGTTTCCTGAATATCGCCACCCTTGCGGCGGTTTGTCTGCTGTCACTGCCGCAGGCCGCGGAGGCCAAAGACAAGAAGTCCAAAGGCAAAAACCGCAGTGCAGGCCAGCACTATTCCCGGGACCACGACCGCAACCGGGCGAGCTACCGTTCGCATCCGCGATCCGGTTTTACGCTTTCCTTCGGCACCGGTTATGCCGGTCGCGGTTACTACTACGGACCGCCGAATTCCTCCTACTACTATGAGCGTCCGGAAGTCAGGTATTATGCCACCCGGAATGCGGCTCCGCGGGAGTATTACAGCCGGGAATATAACCATTCCGAGGGAGCGGCGGTGCAACAGGCGCTCAGCCAGCGCGGCTATTATGGGGGGGGCATTGACGGGCGGATTGGGCCGCAATCGAGGCGGGCAATTGCCCGCTACCAGGCGGACCGCGGATTGCGGGTGACCGGCGGCGTTTCCTCCAGCCTGCTCCAATCTCTGGGGCTGTAAGCCGGGAGAAAGCTTCCCAACTTCATGTGGCCGGAACGCTGCACGGGCATCCCTGCAAAGCTGCCGCCGGCATTGGGATCGGAGTCATGTTTGGGTATCTCGTCGCGCGCCGGTGCCACTGCTCCTGATTCTTCAATGGACAACCGGCGCGCGTGCGTTCACCCGGCCCGCCGCGCCCGTCCTCCCTATCGCTTCGTCAGCAGCAGGACTGGTTGCAGAGTGGCAGCCGTCCAGCGCAACCGGCCCGTGAAGCCTTCCCGGATGCAGGCGGTCCTCAAAAGCGCCGGATTCCCTGCCAGTCTCCGGCTGGCCTGCCGCACAGACGGCGGCGGCCGGAAGAGGTAGGGTTTCACCCCATAGCAGGGAGCGCCCGGCGGGGGTATCAGGACGCCTATGACAACACTCGAAATCAAAGGGGACTGGAACATCATCAAGGGCAAGCTCAAACAACAGTGGGCCAGGCTCACGGATGATGATCTGCAATATCTCGATGGAAAGCAGGACGAACTGGTGGGCCGCATTCAAAAACGGACCGGTGAAACCCGGGAAGTGGTGGAAGACGCCATCCGGAAATTCCATGACTAAGACCCCGCCGGCCATCTCAATCTCTCATTACAACATCAATCAATCACACTTAAACACACCTATGAAAACTTCACCCAAACGTCTTCTGCTTCTCATCCTGACCTCAGCGCTCTGGACCATTTTCGGCTCAAGCTGCAACACCGTCCGCGGCGTGGGCCGGGATGTCGAGCGCGCCGGCGACGGGATTCAAAACGCCACCAGATAATTTCCAGCCACGCTGGTTCCCGGGGCGTTGTTGCCCGGCTCCCCCAGGCCGGCAGCAACGCTTCGCGGGATCCGCAGGCGGCATCAAATCTCAACTGAAAGGAACACCATTATGTTAATGACCATCGTAACAATCCTTATCGTCCTCTGGATACTGGGCCTCGTCACCAGCACCACCATGGGCGGACTCATCCACATTCTGCTCGTGGTCGCCGTTATCGTTCTCCTCGTCCGGCTGATCCAGGGACGCAAAGTTGTTTAAAGAGTGCTGCACGCACTTCTGTCTGCCTACTGCCGCGGGCCGGGAAAGGAGGGCTTGCTTAATCGCAGGCCGCCTGTCCCGTCCGGAATGTCGCAGTCCAGGGGAGGATTATCTTGAGCACTTCCACGTTGCCGCCGCGCATTGCCTTTCTGGGCGACTACCTGCCGCGGCTGTGCGGGATTGCGACGTTTACGCACGATCTCAGTGAGGCCGTGGCGGGAGCGGCGCCGGGATCGGATTGCTTCGTGGGAGCGGTGAATGACCGGGTGGAGGGATACCGCTATCCGCAGCGGGTCCGCTTTGAACTATTGGAGAAGGATCTCGATTCCTACCGGAGGGCGGCGGACTTTCTCAACTTCAACAACGCGGACTTGCTGTGCGTGCAGCATGAATTCGGCATCTACGGCGGACCGGCGGGAAGTCACCTGCTGGCGCTGCTGAAGGAGGTGCGGATGCCGGTGGTGACAACGCTGCACACGGTGCTGCGCGATCCCAATGGCGCTCAGCGCAAGGTCATGGAGGAACTCGCGGCCCGCAGCGACCGGATGGTGGTGATGGCACGGAAGGGTGCAGAGATTCTGCGCGACACCTATGGCGTCCCGGATTCAAAGGTGGACATCATCCCGCATGGCATTCCGGACATGCCATTTGCGGACTCCGGGCTTTCCAAAGAGCAGTTCGGCGTGGAGGGCCGCAAGGTGCTGCTCACATTCGGACTGCTGGGACCGGGGAAGGGGATTGAGCATGTTATTGAAGCGCTGCCGGAGATCGTGCGGCGGCATCCTAACGTGGTCTATCTGGTGCTGGGGGCGACGCATCCGCATCTCGTGGCGCGCGAGGGTGAGCGCTATCGCCTGAGTCTGGAACGGCTCGCGGAGGACCGTGGAGTGAAGGAACACGTCATTTTTTACAACCGGTTCGTATCGCTGGACGATTTGAAGGAGTTCATCGCAGCGACCGATATTTACCTGACGCCTTACCTCAACGAGGCGCAGATCACTTCCGGCACGCTGGCGCAGGTATTCGGCGCGGGAAAGGCGGTGGTCTCCACGCCCTACTGGCATGCGCAGGAGTTGCTCGCCGACGAACGCGGTGTGCTCGTGCCGTTCCGCAATCCGCAGGCCATCACGGAGGGCGTGTGCAGGCTGCTGGACGATCCGGCGCGGCTTGAGCGGATGAGCCGTGCGGCATGGGACATGGGGCGCGAGATGATCTGGCCGGCAGTGGCACAGCGTTACCTGGAGTCATTTCAACATGCCCGCGCGGACCGGAAAGCCACGCCGCGCACGGCCTTTGCCGGATGGACGCTGGCAAGCCGGCCCTACGATCTCCCGCCGCTGCGGCTTGATCACATCGTGCGCATGAGTGACGGCACCGGCATTTTCCAGCACGCCATATTCAATGTGCCCAACTTTCACGAAGGCTACTGCACGGACGACAACGCCCGCGCCTTTATCCTCTGCAACATGCTTGATGAACTGGGCGGTCCGCGTCCGGCGGAAAACCTGAATGGCCTTGCGACCAGTTATCTCGCATTCCTTGCCGCGGCGCTCGACTACAACAGCGGGCGCTTTCGCAATTTTATGAGCCACGGCCGCCAGTGGCTGGAGGCTGCGGGCAGCGAAGACAGTCATGCCCGCGCCCTGTGGGCCGTGGGAACGGGGGCGGGGAGGTCGCGCAATGAGGGGCACCGGCGATTGTCGGCGCAGCTCTTCGAGCGTGGTCTCACAGCGGTGGCGACGTTTTCCTCGCCGCGGGCATGGACGTTCACGCTGCTGGGCATTCACGAATATCTCCGCCTCTTCCCCAATGATCCAAAGGCGCACGCCATGCGCGCCGTCCTGACGGAAAGGCTGATGCAACGCTGGCGCGACAGCGCCACGGAGGACTGGCCGTGGTTTGAACACAGTGCGACCTACGACAACGCCCGCATCTGTCAGGCGATGCTTCTCAGTGGTCAGTGGATGCCGCATCCAGAGGCGCTCGAGATAGGATTGAAATCCCTGCGCTGGCTGGCGTCCATCCAGCGCACGCAGGCCGGTCATTTCCGGCCGGTCGGCAGCGAGGGGTTTTATCAGCGGGACGGCGCGCGGGCGGATTTCGACCAGCAGCCGGTGGAGGCGCAGGCCATGGTTTCCGCGTGCCTCGAAGCGTTCCGGGCCACCCAGGATGCCTCGTGGACACGCGAGGCCAGGCGCGCGTTCGAGTGGTTTCTCGGTCGCAATGACCTCGGACTGCCGCTTTACGATTCCAGCACCGGAGGTTGCGGCGACGGTTTGCATCACGACCGTGTGAACGAAAATCAGGGTGCCGAATCCTCCCTCGCCTTCCATCTTTCTCTCGCTGAAATGAACTACGCCGAACACCTCATCGCCGATCCGCTCAGTCCCGCCGCATGAATTCCATTCGTATTCGCCGCCATGAGGTGACGTTCCAGCCGCAAAGTGCCCGTGTCATCCTCCGCCCCTTCATTCCAGGAAACGGCCCCATTATTGCCAGCATCCTGAACCGTGCGCTCGCCATGAGCGAAGCGGACGTCGAAGCGCAATTGCTGACGCTGCACGAGGAGTTTGCCTCGCGTCATTTCGAGGTCGAGCCGCTGCTGATCGCGAACTATGAGAAAGTGCGGTCGCACCTGTCCCCGAAGGTGCCGCTGACCCGCGTGCGCCAACTGCTCATCGGGGCACTGTTTTCCGGTGAGTATGCGCTGGAGTCTGCGGCTCTTTTCAATCCCTCAATGGTGCCGCACCCCGACCAAAGCGGAGTTCCCGCGGGCGGCCTGCGTTTTGTGATGAGCCTGCGCGCCACCGGAGAGGGACACATCTCCTCCATCGAGTTCCGCACGGGCATTGTCTCACCGGAGGGCTCTATACAGGTCGATCCGGTTTCGCGGTTCGTCACCATGCCGGACGTGGTGCCCAATCCCAGCTATTTGAAGCGGCGGTTCAGCGCCAAGATCGACGAGATGGGATTTGAAGCGGCTCATACGACGCCGGTGATGGACCTGCTCGCGGACCGCTTCACGCTGCAGGAACTCGACGAGAGTCTGCGCCGGGTGCGCCGCGAATCGAAGCCGGTGAGCCGCGAGTTGCGCCGTGCGCTTGAGGTCTTCCGCTGGCTGGCGGAGTCCAACTATGAACTGAACTTCCCCGCGCGTCTCGCCATGAGTGAACGCATCATTTTTCCCGTTTCCCCTAACGAGAGCAACGGCATTGAGGATGCGCGTTTCGTCCGGTTCACGGATGACGACGGCTCGGTCATTTATTACGCTACCTACACGGCCTACAACGGACGGTCCATCCTGCCGCAGTTCATTGAAACGCAGGACTTTCTCCACTTCCGGGTCCTCACGTTGAACGGCAGCGGAGTGCAAAATAAAGGCATGGCCATGTTCCCGCGCCGCATCGGTGGACGTTACGCGATGCTCTCACGGCAGGATGACCAGAACCTCTTCATCATGTTCTCCGACAATCCGCACCGTTGGAGCGATCCGGAAGTAATCCTGCGCCCGCGTGAGACGTGGGAGTCGGTAAAAATCGGCAATTGCGGCTCGCCCATCGAAACGGAAGCCGGCTGGCTCGTCATCACCCACGGTGTCGGCCCGATGCGGAAGTATTGTATCGGTGCGGCCCTGCTGGATCTGGAAGATCCCACTAAAGTGCTGGGCCGTTTGCACGAGCCCTTACTGTCTCCGGAAGGCAACGAGCGCGAAGGCTATGTGCCCAACGTCGTTTACAGTTGCGGCTCTCTGCTGCACGGACGCGAACTGATTCTCCCTTATGCCATGAGTGACACGGCCTCGGCAATTGTCAGTCTGCCGCTCGACGACCTGCTGGCCGCCCTGCTGGCGTGAGAACGGGGCGGGAAGTCATTCACGGACGCAGCGACGGCAGCACGCGGCGGGGGTGATGTGCGTTTTGATTGCCACGCGCGGCGGCGGCTGATAGAGCAGAGTCTTCAATCACACCACCTTATCTATCATGAGCCGACGCTGGAAAATTGCCGGGATCAACTTCGATCACTTTCATATGGGCGACCTGCTGCGCCTCGTGCAGGAGCATCCGTCTGCGGAGATTGCCGGCATTTCGGATGAGCATCCGGAGCGCATGGTGGACGCGCAGCGGAACTTCGGTCTGCGGGACGACCAGGTGTTCACGGACTATCGCGCGTGTCTGGAGCAGACGCGCCCTGACATGGTGATCCTGTGTCCGGCGGCGGCACGCCATGCGGAGTGGGTGGAGAAAGTGATCGCGGTGCATCCGGTGCCAATCCTTGTGGAGAAGCCGTTCGCGGCTTCGCTGGCGGAGGCGGACCGCATGATCGCCGTCATGCAGGCTGCCGGGAAGCCGCTGGCCATCAACTGGCCGCTCCGCTGGGTGCCTTCCCACGCTACGGCTTTTCGTCTGGTGCAGGAGGGTGTCATCGGACAGCTCCGGGAAGTTCATTTCTACGACGGTAACCGGGGCCCGCTCTGGCACGGTGCGGACAAGATCGAACTGGAGCCGACGGCGGAGCGCAAGGCGGAGAGTTGGTTCTACAAGCAGAGCGAGGGCGGCGGATCCATGCTCGATTACCTCGGCTACGGCACTACCCTCGCGACCTGGTATTTTAACAGGGCGGCGCCCATGGAGGTGACGAGCGCGGTCAGCGGCACGCCTGGTCTGGAAGTGGACGAGCACAGCATCACGGTGGCGCGCTACGCATTTGGCCTGTCGAAGTTTGAAACGCGCTGGGGCACCCTGACCGATCCGTGGACGCACCAGCCGCTGCCAAAGTGCGGCTTCGTGCTCACGGGCACGGACGGCAGCATCAGCAGTTATGACTACGAGAGTACGGTCCGCCTACAGACCCGCTCCCGGCCCGATGGATACGAAGTCGCCACGGATGAGATGAAGGTTCCCTGCCAGAATCCTGTGCAGTATTTCCTGCACTGCCTGGAAAACGAACTGCCGGTGGAGGGACCACTGTCCATTGAGATTTCGCGCATCGGACAGCAGATGGTGGACACCGCCTTTCGGAGCGCTCAGGAGAAACGCACGCTGCCGCTGATCGGGTGAACGGG
>JANNVM010000803.1:0-3823 GCA_031414455.1 Verrucomicrobiota bacterium | reverse complement strand
CCGGCTTTCAATTCTGAGTTGTTGGCAGCTTTCGCCACCTTTGGCAGTGCTTTGATGAGTTGCTTTTCAGCACTGTAGAGATCCTTCAGTTCGTGGATGTAGAGCGAGCGGAGGGTTGTGAGTTCCATATATTGCGGGTGTTAAGGTTGGACATTTTACCCGTGCAGAGGCTATGCCATTTTCTGCCAAGGGGTGGGAGATGCGCCACAACCGCACCCGCTCTGAATTGTGCATTGAGCACCATGCAGTCTGCACAACGGAGCGCCGTTCCACCGCTGACTGCGGGGGAGCGGTGATTCCGCTGATTGACCATGGGGCCCGCATACCCTTCCCCCTGGTCCGCATCCCGCGTGTCAGGTGCCGTGCCTCGAACACGCGTCCGGAGGGATCTCCTGACCGCCATGCTGGTGCCAACGAAAACACGCGGGGCTGAAAGCCCGCGGGCCTTTTCAAGGCCTGCTGCTGCCAGGCACGTTCCCTGCCACTTCCCGGACCATGCTTGACCTAACCACACCTCTCTCTTCCCTGTTCGCCGGTCTTCATGTGCTCGTCTCCGGCGGCACCACCGGCATCGGACGCGCCATCGCCCTCCAGCTTCTTGCCGGCGGGGCCAGCGTTTTTGTCTTTGGCCGGCACCAGCGCGAACTGGAGGATGCGGTCGCCGCTGCCGGAGGCGGCGACCTTGCCGGCATCACCGCCGACCAGGCCGATCCGCAGGATGTGGAACGCGTCTTCGCGGAGGTGGACCGCCGCTGGCCGCACCTCGACGTGCTGATCAACAACGCCGCCGTGGGCAGCGAAGACCTGACTGAGGAGACGGACGCCGGCATTGCCTGTATTGTGAACTCCAACATCTGCGGCTATCTCTTCTGCACGCGGCAGGCTCTGCTGCGTATGCGGGAACGCAAAGCCGGCCACATCATCAATATCGGGTCCATCACCGCGGAGAAACTCAAGGCCGGCGGTGAAGTTTACACGGCCACCAAAGCCGCCGTCCGCGGGTTCTCAGAATCCATCCGCAAGACGGTGCAGGAGTGCGGCATCAAAGTCACGCTCATCGAGCCCGGAAAAACCGGCACCGACCTCATTGAGGTCCCGCTCGAAGAGCAGCGCGAGAAAGAGGCGCTGCTCGAAATGCTAAAAGCCGAAGACGTGGCGGAAGCCGTCTGCTTTTGCCTGATACAATCGCGCCGTGCCGTCATCACCTCGCTGCAGATCGAGCCTTTCCGCCATCAGTAGCCAGCCATGAATCCCTCCCGCGTCATCAAGCTCCTCAAGGCGACGGCCAGTGAATGGTGGAAGGACAGGGCCAGCCAAACGTTTGCGGCGGGATAACACCGGAGCGGTTTTCAGCAAATGGCGCCGTTGAGGCCGGCCACCGACTCCGCGCGCAGCCTCGCCATTCTCAAGACCCGCCGCGGCCACGAAACACGCACCGCCTTCACCGGCCCGGAAGCCGTCACCGCCGCCGCCGGGTTTCTCCCGGAAGTCGTCCTCCTCGACATCGGCCTGCCCGGCATGGATGGCTTTGAAGTCGCCCGCCGCCGCCGCTCCATGCCCGCCCTCTCCGGCGTGTTTATCATCGCCATGAGCGGCAATGGCCGCAGCCAGGACCGCACGGAGGCGAAGGCCGCGGGCTTCGACGACTACATGGTGAAGCCCGTGGACCTCGCTCAGTTGCGCGAATGGCTCGCAGAGAGAACCGTGCCGTGAAAGAGACGCGGCCCCGGCACTCAGTGAATCTATATTTTCGCCTGGACTGACAAGAACGTGGTGCGGCTGTCTCATCCGCACCGGGAAAATACTCCATTCCCCCGCTCAGCGGTAATCAGGTGAGTGGCTAACCGCCGCGAATTTCCGGCATTCTTCGGCTGAGACAGCCGAACCACATTTCGCGGGCAGGCTCATGCTTCTACTGGTGGAGGGGCGCTGCCACTTTCGCTGCCTGACGGGATTTTTTCCGCTGCTGCGTCAGCGCCTCCCGGGAGCGCCGCATCCGCAGATTGAGCATTTCGATAAAGATCGAGAACCCCATGGCGAAGTAGATGAAGCCTTTGGAAATGTGCTGACCAAAGCCGTCGGCAATGAGGGTGACGCCGATAAGCAGCAGGAACCCGAGCGCGAGAACTTTGATGGTCGGATGGTGCTCGACGAAGTCAGAGACCCTCCCGGCAAAGATCATGGTGATGAGAATGGCCACGACGACCGCGGCGATCATGATCTCCACGCGGTCCACCATGCCCACGGCGGTAATCACAGAGTCCAGCGAGAACACGGCATCCAGCAGGACGATTTGCACGATGACACTGGCAAAGGACACTGCCGCCTTCCCCACCGTCGTCTCGTCATTTCCGCCCTCGACCTTACGGTGGATTTCGCGCGTGCTTTTCCACAACAGGAAGAGGCCGCCCAGAATGAGAATAAGATCGCGCCCGGAGATTTCATTGCCCAGCACCGTGAAGAGCGGCGTGACGAGCCGCACCATCCACGCCAGCGAA
Organism: Verrucomicrobiota bacterium; assembly: GCA_031414455.1. GTDB lineage: Bacteria > Verrucomicrobiota > Verrucomicrobiia > Verrucomicrobiales > V1-33 > V1-33. The sequence continues at coordinate 1,325 of JANNVM010000803.1, read as the reverse complement.
AGCAGGAGGCCGGCCCGCATCAGCATGGCCAGCGCGAGGCCCATGTTGCGCGCCTTTTTCTGCTGATGCTGCGGCAGGCGCCCGGCGAGGATGGAAATGAAGATGACGTTGTCTATGCCCAGCACGAGTTCGAGCAGGGTTAGCGTGCCGAAGGCGATCCAGGCGTTAGGGTCAGTGAGCAAATCCATGAAATGAGTCTGGTTGGTGGACATCTGCCGTGCAGAATGCGGGCCTGCCGGCGGGAGGGAGGTTCACTTCGCCTTGTCTTCGGCGTGCTCAATCTGAGCCAATAGTTCTTCGGGATGGGCCGGCTGTTCCAGGATCTTGCAGTGTTCATCCGTTTGCACCCCTACTTGTTTCGCAATGGCAGCCAGCAATTTCAGCATCTCGGTATTCTCCTGTTCGGCGAGCAGATTGATTTGCAGATCCAGATGATTGCGCCGCTCCGTCAGTCTGGTTTCTGCATTCTGACTGATTAGTATAAAGGTCGAGAGAAAAATAGCCTCCAGGGAAACCGCCAGCGTCAGGTAAGGAAAGGGAACGGGATCGAAACGGGGGCCGCCGGGCACGGTGTTCCATAGTATCCACAGGGAGAACCATGCGACATGGGTCCACAGGAAGGCCACCGAGCCACAGAAGCGGGCCACCGCATCGGAGAATCTATCGGACCGCGATCGCGCCTGCCTGGCCTCCTCTTCCAGGCGGATCACGCTTTCCACATTCTTCCTCGTCAGTTCAGTCACGGACGAGGCGGTGGTGGATGTAAGTGGCGCTCTCACCGCCTCTCCCGGCAACGTTGATGCAGGTTCTTTCATAGGGATAGCGCGCGGAGCGGAAGGAACTTTATTGCTGCATCTGCACGGGAGCGAAGAGGTCGCCGTGCTTTTGCACGCGGGCGAAACGCTCCCGCAGAGTACGCCGCAGGTCATGATCGGAACTCGTTCCTGCCTTCCCCGGAGCCGGCCCGGCGGTCTTCTGAACATTGCGTTTCGTTCTGATCAGTTCCGCGCACTTGCGATGGGCGGCGGCGGGAACCGCGGGTCCGGCCCTTGCAGGGAAGTCAGGTTCAGCGCGTGACTTGCGGCCCCACCCGCTTTTTGGCAAAGGCGCGCCACAGTCCGAGCAGGAGCATCGCTCCGATGACGGAGAAGATGAAGCCCGCGGGTTCACCGTCTGCGTACCAACCCATGGAGCGCCCGAGGAATCCCGCCAGGAAGGAACCGGCGAGGCCGAGGATGATGGCGATAACCCAGCCGCCGGGATCCTTGCCTGGCATGAGGAGTTTGGCGATGACGCCGATGATGAGGCCGATGAGGATTGTTCCG
>JANNVM010000802.1:0-12118 GCA_031414455.1 Verrucomicrobiota bacterium | reverse complement strand
GTTCCGACAACTCCGGCGACACCGGCACCGGCAACTCCTGCGGAAGTTCCTGCAAAACCTGTCACCGCGACCACTCCGCCGATTTCCGTTACTCCGGCCGTAGAAACGCCGGCCTCGCCGACCCCGGCACCTGTGCCGACGACTCCGGCACCTGTGCCCGCGACCCCGGCACCAGGCTCGGCGGATTCCCTCCTCCCGCCCGCTGCCGGCACCACCCCTGCCCCCGCGGATGCTCCTGCGTTCCTCAAGGAAGGAGAAGGCATGGTCTATCTCCTCGGCGACTCCGACATGGTCGCTGACATCCAGCCGAACTTCCAATCCAACAATTTCGCCCTCGCCATCGGTATGATTGATCAGGCCAGCGGTGACCGCGACTTGATGGAAGTGCGCGGACGCGGCGCGGCTACCCGCCCGTTTTCCACCCTCAAGAAGATCATGCAGGAAGCCAACGAGCGCATCCAGAAGGATGTGGAGTCCATGCAGGCCGAAGCCGAAAAGCTGGCGACGGACGTGAACTCCCAGCGCACCGCCAAGGACCGCAACAACGCCCTCATCAAGGGCTGGAAGGATATGCAGGCCAAGGAAACCCAGCTCCGCAAACAGATCTATCAAAAGCAGAAGGAAGCGAAGAAGGAGTACGAAGGCATGATCTTCGGCATCAAGTGGCGCAATGTTTTCCTGCCGCCGCTCTTCGTGGCCCTCGCCGGTCTCGCTGTTTTCATCACCCGCAAGGTCCGCACCGCCGCTCACTAACCGCGCACCCCGTTCATCCCCATGAAGACCAAATCGCTCATCATTCTAGGCGGCGTGCTCGCTGCGTCCGCCACCGCTGTCATCATCAAGATGCGCAGCAACGCCGGCGCTTTCTCAGGCCCCGCCGCCGAAGTCGGCCAAACGCTGCTCACCAGCGTGCCGCTGGAAAACGTCAATGCCTTAGTCATCAACGACGGCAAGAACAGCGTCGAGATCGTCAACAAGGACGGCAAATGGGTCGTCGCCGGTCGCGACAACTTCCCCGCCAGCGTGACCAATGTGAACGAACTCACCGACACCGCGTTCAATCTCAAAGTGCAGGGCGTGGAGAAGGGCGTCGGCAAAAGCCAGTTTGGCCGCCTCGGCCTCGCAGAAGCCGGCGGCGAAGCCAAAGGTGAGGAAATCGGAAAGACGCTCCTCTTCAAGGACAGCAGCGGCAACGAAATGGGCAGCATCGTCGTCGGAAAGACGCAGGACGTGAAAGCGTCCACCCAAACCTTCGACATGAGCGGCCCGCAGCCCCGCCCGCAGTGGATTCAGGTCAAAGGCCAGGACGTCATCTACAAGACGGTAACCGGATTCTCCAAGCTCGATGGCGAGCCCAAAGGCTGGCTCGACAAGGAGAAGTTCTTCAAGGTGGAGAAACTCAAATCCATCACCGTCACCGGACCGACGCCGGAGGAGTCGTGGAAAATCGCCCGCGAGAAAGACGCCGGGGATTTGAAGCTCGATTCACCCGCCGCCGGCGAGGAGTTTGACCCAGCCAAAGCCGCCAGTCAGGGCACGGCGTTCGCCGGCCCTTCATTTGACGACATCCTGCCGGACGCTGATAAAGCCAAAGCCGCGCTCGACAAACCCACGCACACCGCGGTCATCGAAACGTTCGACGGCCTTACCTACACAGTGAAAGTCGGTGCCAAAGTCGAGCCGCCGAAACTGGATCCGCCGAAGGATCCCAAAGAGACCCCACCCACGCCGCCGGAGAACTATTATGTTTCCTACAGCGTCACCGGCACGCTGAGCGAGACCCCTCCTCCCTACGCCACTCCCGCGCCCGTCGCTCCGGTCGAGCCCGCGGCGCTTCCCGCCGATGCGAATGACGAAGCCAAAAAGAAGTACGAAGAGGACAAAAAGAAATTCGACGAAGCGAAGACGAATCACGCCACCGCCCTGAAATCCTGGGAGGACGGCAAGAAGGCTGCCGAGACGACTTTCAAGTCAGAGTTGGAGAAGAAGAAGGAGCGGCTCGCGGCGGAGCAGGCTATCCAGACGCGTGTCTTCGTGATGGCGAAGTATGCGGTCGAGCCGGTTATGAAGAAACGCAGCGAGTTCATGAAGGATAAGGCCGTCACTCCCGCTGACGGCACTGCGCCCGGCCCGGGGGCCGGGCCGACCACTCCTGGCGGCACTCCCTCTGTTTCTGTATCCCCTGCCCCGATGCCCCCGAAGTCCCCGGGCGGTAAGATTGAAGCCGTCACTCCGGCGATCGAAGTCAAACTTCCCGGCACTGAGGATCCTAAAGATCCTCCCGCAGTGGCTCCCGTCGAAGTCGAGCCAAAAGCGGCACCGAAGAAGACTGACAAGAAAAAGAAAGAGAAGTAAAGAAGTCCCCTTCAGGCTGATTAGCCATAATGGAGCAATCCGGAATGGCAATTCAGGCAGAGCACCGTCCATTTCACGGACGGTGCTTTTTTGTGCCTGATAGCAATTGTCATCGCAGGGCCGGACATTCTTCGCTTGCCATGCCCATAGGCCCGGATGCGGAAGATCTTTGCGCTCGCAGCGTAAATCATTGTCTCTTAAGCCCGCCCGCCTCATCCTGTAATCGGTGCCCCCCCTTTTTCGCTCACCCATTGTTCCATGAATAAGCTGTCCGTGTCTCTCCGTGCCCTCGCGTGCTTCTTTTCAATCGTCCCCGCAGGTGCTGCGCCTGTAGCCGTTGATGATACCTACACCACTGCGGAAGATACGGTCTGTGTGCCCACCGGGAATCCGCTGGTCAGCGCGACGTTCAACGGCGGGGCCGAGGGTTGGACTTATGTGGATGACACGTTCGGCACCAATGCCCCCGATTTCGCCGCCGGCTCGGTCAACACGACGCGCGGTGTTGGCGGCACAGGATGTTTGCTGGTGGACATCGGACGCCGTCCCCCGAGCCCGCGGTCATCCTCGGGGGCATTCAGCCGCACGTTCAATCTCACCGCCGGAGCCACCGTGGAGGTATCGCTCAGCTACCGGCTGCGTGCCGTGAATACCGTCTATAGCGTGTTCTTCCAGCGGGATGCTGATGCGGTCCTGACGGTTGACGGTATCCGCTACGGCGACGGTGCCGGTGACTCCCTGCTGCGCCTCACGGTGCCGTCTGAGGAAGGCACCCAGGATTCGGACTGGCAGCAGGCGAAATTGAGTATTGCGCTGGGTGCCGGGAGCCACACCATCCTGCTGGGAGCCTACAGCAACAGCACCGGGAACAATACCCACTATGTCGAAGCGCTCTATGACAATGTGGGGATCACGGTACCCGGCAACGGCACTGTCCTGGCCAATGACACCGGTGGCGTGGTGCCCGTGAATGCCACCAGGCTGACGAATCCCGCGAATGGCTCGGTCGTATTCAATACGAACGGCAACTTCACCTACACTCCGGCCGCCAACTTCAACGGCGCGGATTCGTTCACCTACCGCGCCAGCGACAGCACGGGGAATTCGAATCCCGCGACGGTCACGATCAATGTCACGGCGGTGAACGATGCGCCCGCCGGCGGTACGGACAGCTATTCGACTGCCGAAGACACCCCGCTCACGGTCAATGCACCAGGCGTGCTGGCGAACGACACCGATGTGGATAATCCGTCGGGCAGCCTAACCGCTGCCGCCGGCACGCCGCCGGCTAACGGCACGCTCGCAGGCAATGGCAACGGCGGTTTCCTCTACACCCCGCGGCTGAATTTTACGGGTGCAGACAGTTTCACTTATCTCGTGTCCGACGGCAACGCTCAGTCCGCCCCGGTAACCGTCAACATTTTGGTCACTTCCGTCCCCGATGCCCCGCAGCCGGTGACGGATAACTACCTCGCCGCTTCCGGGTCAGCGCTGATCGTCAATCAGGCCGCCGTGCCCGCGGGCACGCCCGCTGCTCTGATCACCGCCGCGCCTGACACTCCGGACGGAGGCACCGCACAGCCGGGTGACCTTTGGAAATACCTCGACAACGGCACAGATCAGGGCGTGGCGTGGCGTGAAAGTGCCTTCGACGACACCGCCTGGAAATCGGGGCGCGGCGAACTTGGTTATGGGGATGCCAGCGGGGAGAACCGTCCGGAATTCACGGTCGTCGAGGACAATCCTACAACTGGTTACGCCGCAGGTGATACCAACCGCTACATTACCACCTACTTCCGGAAATCTTTTAACATTGAAGACTATCGCCGCCTTTCCGACATCCAGTTGAGCCTGCTCCGGGACGACGGCGCGGTGGTCTTCCTGAATGGCCAGCGCATTTATTTCGACAGCGGGCTCGACGGTGCAAACTACCTCACTGTTACCGCGGGGAGCACACCAAATGAGGCGACGCATGTTTCCATTCCACTGCCCGCCGCCGCGCCGCTCCTCAGGGATGGTGTCAATGTGCTTGCGGTCGAGGTTCACCAGGCGGCTCCTGACAGTTCGGACCTGAGCTTCGATCTCGGACTCACGGCCACCGGGCGTCCCTATGCCGGAGTGCTCGCGAACGATGTTGAGCCCGACGGGCAGGCGATGACGGGGGAGCTGGTTGCTCAGCCGGCCCACGGCACACTGGCGTTCAATGCCAATGGCACCTTCACTTACACTCCCGCCGCTGGATACCAGGGGCCTGACAGTTTCACCTATCGTGCTTCGGACGGCACGCTCACATCGCCGGAGACCACGGTTTCCATCACCGTTGGGCCGCCCGCGAATCAGCCGCCGGTCACGCTGCCGAACACCTACACCACGAATGAGGATGTCCCGCTCAACGTGAACGCCGCACTGGGCGTTCTTGGCAACGACGTGGATCCCGAAGGCTCGACGCTCACCGCGGTGCTCGTCACCGCACCAGCCAATGGCACCCTCACTCTCGCCGCGAACGGCTCCTTTTCCTTCACTCCGGGGGCCAACTGGAGCGGCATTACATCATTTGTTTATCGTGCCTCCGATGGCCTCAAGCAGTCCGCCGAGACCACCGTGACGATCAACGTCACCTCCGTCCCTGACGTTCCCGCTGCCGTCGCCGACACCTACCGCACCACGATCGGCACCGCGCTCGTCGTCTCCGCCACTGCACCCGGCACTTCGTCGCCGGTCACGCTTATTACCGCCGCACCCGAGACCACCGGCGGCGTCGCGCAGCCGGGCGATCTCTGGAAATATCTCGATAACGGGACCGACCAGGGCACCGCATGGCAAGCGGTGGGATTCGATGATTCGGCATGGAAAGAGGGCGCAGGTGAACTCGGCTATGGCGACAGTGCGGAGAGCCGCCCGGAGATCACTGTGATAGAGGACGATGCGACGCCTGGCTATGCTGCCTCCAGCAGCCGCTACGCCACGAGTTACTTCCGCAAGTCGTTCGCCATCGCCGACCGCACCCGTGTCTCCGACCTCGCGATATCGCTCCTGCGGGATGACGGCGCGGCCGTCTATTTGAATGGCAATCGCATCCATGTGGACACCAACCTCACTGCCGCAAACCCGCTCACCTACACTACCTTTGCCGACAGCACCGGCAACGAGGCGACGCACGATTCTTATTCCCTGCCCGATGCCGCTCAGTTTCTCCAGGACGGCGTAAATGTAATCGCAGTCGAAGTTCACCAAAACACTCCGAGCAGCTCCGATGTCAGTTTTGATCTCGGCCTGACCGGCATTGAGGCCGGTTACGCCGGAGTGCTCTACAACGACAGCGATGCGGAAGGCAATTCGTTCACCGCCTCCGTTGTCACCGCCCCCGCGCACGGCACGCTTACGCTCGCAGCCAACGGAACATTTACCTACACGCCGACGGCCGGTTACAGCGGCACCGACACCTTCACTTATCGCGCAACCGACGCCACCGGTCCGTCCGGGCCCGCCACCGTTTCCCTCATTGTGAGCAGCGGGCCGAATCAAAAACCCACCGCGGCCGGCGACACCTACATCGTTGTCGAAGATGTTACTCATGTTCGCCCTGCGGCCACTGGCGTGCTTTCCAATGACACGGATCCCGACGGTGATACGCTCACGGCTTTGCTCGTCGCCGCTCCCGCGAACGGCACCCTGTCATTGAGCGGCGATGGTGGATTTACCTATCTCGCTGTGGCGGACTACAATGGCCCGGACAGTTTCACCTACCGGGCACGCGACAGCGGCAATCTCTTCAGCGCGACGGTTACCGTGAACCTCACTGTCGGTCCTTCCAACGATGCCCCCGCCGCCGCGGGCGAAAGTTTCGGGACTGATCCTGGCGTCACGCTGAACGTGCCGGTCGCTCAGAGTATTCTCGCCAACGACACCGACCCGGACGGAGACACTCTCACCGCGCAGATCATCACGCCGCCTGCGTCCGGCAGCCTCTCGCTCTTCGCCAACGGCTCCTTTACCTACACGCCTGCCGGCTCAGGCACGTTCACGTTCACTTACGCTGCGTTCGACGGCACTGCCGCCTCGGTGCCGGCCACCGTCACCATCGTGGTGAACGGCCGGCCTGTGGCCGGCAACGACAGCTACACGGGCAACGAAGACGGATTGCTCAACATCGCCGCGACCGGCGTTCTCGCCAACGACACCGATCCTGAGAGTTCTCCGCTCACCGCCACTGCCGCCACGCAGCCGCTGCACGGCACACTCAGCCTCACCGCCACCGGTGCGTTCACCTATACACCGGTGGCGAACTACTTTGGCCCTGACAGTTTCACCTACACGGTCAGCGACGGCCTGCGCACCTCACTGCCCGGCACCGTTTCCCTCACCATCCTCGCGGTGAATGATGCGCCGGTCGCCCAAAACGACAGCTACACTTACATCCCCGGCCAGACTCTCGCCATCAACAACACGCGGGGCGTGCTCAGCAATGACAGCGATACCGAGCAGTCTCCGCTCACCCTGACAAAGCTGACGGACCCGGCGGGCGGCGGGCTCGCGCTCGCGGCGGACGGCTCGTTCACCTATACGCCGAATGCGGGATTCTCCGGAGCCGACTCCTTCACCTACCGTGTTAGCGACGGCACGCTGCCCTCCGCCCCGGCCACGGTGACGCTCACCGTCGAGGAGCCGGGGGATAACATTGTCATCAACGAGATTATGTTCCGCCCTGGCACCGGATTTCCTGAGGACACGGGGCTTGAGTTCATCGAACTTCACAATCGCGGAGCCAATGCCATCTCCCTCAGCGGCTGGACCATCAGTTCCGGGGTCACCTTTGCCTTCCCGTCCGGCACCAGCATGGCTCCCGGCGGATATCTCGCCGTCGCCGCGAATGTCGCGTCCTTCCGGGCGAATTATCCTGGCATCACCAATGTCATCGGGGGCTGGACCGGCTCCCTCTCCAACAGCGGCGAAAAGATCGAACTCACCGACGCCAACGGTCTCGCGCGGGACAAAGTCAGCTACGCCAGCGAAGGCGACTGGGCCACGCGCATCCGGGAAACCGCTTTCGGCGGCTGGGCGTGGTCAACCCCGGCCGATGGCGGCGGGCGCTCGATGGAACTGCGCAATCCCGGGATCAGCAATGACAACGGCCAGAACTGGACGAGTTCCGTCGCGGCACCCGGCACACCCGGCTCCGCCAATGCCGCGCGCACTGCAAACATTCCGCCGGTGATCAAGGCCGTGCAGCATTTCCCCGCAGTGCCGACCAGCAGCGAGCACGTCACCGTTTCGTGCGAACTGAACGACGAGTCCGGGTTCAGTGCGCTTACGGCCACTCTTTTTTGGCGCGATGCCACGACCACCGCGCCCGGTGCCTTCCAGAGTATTGCCATGTCGCAGGACGGCAAAGGCACATGGTTCGCCAAACTGGAACCGATGGCCAACCTTGCCATCGTGGAATTCTACCTCTCCGCGGGCGACGGTGTGAACAACCGCACCTGGCCCGCGCCGACTTCCGAAGGCCAGAACGCCAACTGCCAGTATCAGGTCAGCAACGAGAGCCCCTCCACCACGGCGGAGACCTGTCGCCTCACACTCACCGCAACTGAGAACGCAGCTTTCAACAGCGTGTCCAGCGGCAGCGACCGGCAGTTCAACCAGACCCTCATTGTCACCCGCGGCCAGGAGTCGGAAATCCGCTACCGCAGTGACATGCGCATCCGGGGCAACTCCAGCCGCTCCTATCAGTTCAAGCCGCTGCGCATCAGCATCCCCGGCGACGACGACCTCGGCGGCAGCACTAAATTCAACCTCAATCCCAAGGCGTCACACCTGCAACACCTTGGGATGAGGCTCTTCCAGTCCGCCGGCCTGCGCGCACCGGACACCATCCCCGTGGAACTCCGCCGCAACGGAGTGGAATCCACCACCAGCAGCGGCGGTACTCCGGACTTCGGCCAGTGGGTGCTCATGGAGGATATCAGCGGCGAACTGGTCAAGAACCACTGGCCTCTCGCTGACACCGGCGGGGCTTACAAGAAGGGCCGCAGTGACTACTACTGGCGCGCCACCGCATCGGCTCCGGCCAATCCCGATGGCCAACTCGACGGCTTCCTCAAGCAGAACAATTCCGCCGCCAACGACTGGTCGGACCTCACCGGCTTCTTCACCGTCTGGCAGGCGGCCTGTCAGCCCTATTTCCCCGGTTCCGCCCCCAACGACGTCGCCGGCAGCGGCGGCGGCGCCACCAGCGGCAACGGCAACTGGAATAACGGCATCTTCTCAGCTGACGACATTGTCAGTGTCGAAACCGTGGCCGACCTTGATCAATGGGCACGCTGGTTCGCCGTGATGACCATTCTCCAGGATAATGAGACGAACGCATCCAACGGGCAGGACGACGACTACGGGGTCTATGTAGAGCCGCGCACCGCCGGAGTCACTCAGCAGCGCCGCCTCCAATTCATACCGCATGACCTCGACACCATCTTTGGCCTCGGCGACAGCCCGCTCTCCTTCAATTCCGTCGGACTCTACGACATGACAGAGAACGGATCCGTCTTCCGTCCCCTGCTTCCGCTTTTTGGCAACAGCAGCGTCGCCGGCAACGCGGCATTCCGCACCAAGTACTTCGACGCCCTGCGCGAACTGTTCGGCACGGTCTTCAATGCCGATACCGCAGGAAACCCCAATCCGCCTTTCTATCAGACAGTGGACTATCATTTGGGAAATTGGGCGCCCGCCGCAACGCGCACCGCCATCAAAGATTTCGTCCGCCAGCGCCGCACCTATCTGCTCGGTCTTATCGGCTCTGGTTCCCTCACCCCTCCCGCCGGCACGGCCAATGCCACGCTCACCTCCGCGCACGGCGCGCTCGTTATCAGCGAAGTTCTTGCCAACAATCTCGCCGTGCACAGCAACAGCGGCACCTTCCCGGACGTCATCGAACTCCACAACACCGGCGCCTCCGCTGTCAGCCTCGCCGGCATGAGCCTCTCCGATGATCCGCTCTTCAGAACGAAGTTTGTCTTCCCCGGCGGCGCCTCCCTCGCTGCCGGCGCGCGTCTCGTGCTCTACGCAGACACGATCACCATCACGCCCGGCACCCATCTCGGCTTCGGGCTCGATGCCGACGGTGACACGGTCCTCCTTTATGATACCATCGCCTCCGGCCAGGCGGCGGTGGACTCCGTCACCTTCGGACTTCAGCCTGCCGACCTCAGTATTGGGCGCACCGGCGCGGCGCTCACCACATGGGCGCTCTGCACGCCCACCATTGGCGCAGCCAATACCGCCGTCGCCTCACTCGCCGGTCCCTCCGGTCTGCGCATCAACGAATGGCTCGGCAACGCCGACTACCGTGCCTCCGACGATTTCATCGAACTCTACAATCCCTCGTCCCAGCCCGTCGCCCTCGGCGGCATGAGTCTCACTGACGATCCCATCAACTATCCCGCCCGCCATCTTCTGCCACCACTCAGTTTCATGGCCGGCAGCGCGTTCATGGAGTTTGAGGCCAGGGGCGACACGGCCACGCCCGGCAACGCCGGAGAGTTGCCCTTCAATATCAACTCCTCCACTGGTGCAGTCGCTTTGATAGGGGCGAACGGCACCATCGTGGACCGCGGGGAAACGCTTCCGCAGTTCCGCGATGTCAGCGCGGGCCGCGGGCCCGACGGCACCGGTCCCTTTGGCCCGCTCTCACCACCCTCGCCAGGATCCAGCAATGTCAGTCTTCCCGCCAACGATCTGGCCCTGCTCAACTACCTCCGCGTTACCGAAATGATGTACAACCCCGCGACCACCGCGCAGTCAGAGTACATCGAGTTTCGCAACACCAGCGATGCCACCGCCACGCCCGTCAGCCTCGACCTCAGTGGCGTCACGTTTAAGAGCGGCATCACCTTCACCTTCGCCGCCGGCACTACCCTCGCCCCTGGCGCCTTCCTCATCATTGTAGAGAACGAGGCGAAGTTCATCGCGCAGTTCTCCGGCGTGCCAGTCGCCGGCACCTACACCGGCAAACTCGACAACGGCGGCGAGCGTCTGCGCTTCGATCTTCCCGGATTCAATATCGCCATCCTCGACTTTACCTGCGCCGACGGCTGGCATCCCTCCACCGACGGCGGCGGCGACGCCCTGCAAATCGTCAGCGCCACCGCCTCGCCCGCCCAGTGGGATGTCAAAGAAGGCTGGCAGGCCACTCTGCCCAATCCCGGCACCGTGCCGCCCTACGGCGTTTATGCCGGGCCCGACCTCAGCGCCAATGCCGGCGTCCCGGTCGTGCTTGATGGCGCGCTCATTCCCGGCACCTTCACACCGTCCGCCGTCACCATGTCATGGACCAAAGACTCGGGTCCTGGCACTGTCACCTTCACCACCGACAACCTCGAGGACGCCAACGCCACATTCTCCGCCCCTGGCCTTTACGTTCTCCGCCTCACCGCCACTGCGCCCGGCCCCGTCACGGTGCTCGACACCCTTACCGTCGGTATCGTGGAATCCTACGATGCGTGGTCCCTCCGCCTCCTCCCGTCCGCCACCGCCGCCGGGCGACTCCCCACCGCCGACCCCGAACGGGACGGCCTCACAAACCTCGCGGAATACGTCCTCGGCACTCTCCCGGGCACCAGCGACGCCGGCACCGCCACCACGCTCCTTGTAGAGGGCAACTATCTCATCCTCGAATACCGCCGCAGCCTCACCGTGGACCCCGCCATTCAGGTCATCCCTCAAATCACCGCCGGTCTCGACGCATGGTTTGAGGGCTCCGGCAATGTCTCCCACTACCTGCAGTCCACCGCCGCCGGCATCGAAACCTGGCGCGCCCGCGACAACCAGCCGCTCACCCCGGGACAGAAACGCTTCATGAGGCTGAAGATGGTGTCGCCGTAACGGTGTAATTCAATGAAGTTGCCGGATTGCCCGTTGCCGGAGGGTGACTCGAATGACAGCAGGCCGGACGCTGTCGCGTCAGCGACAAAGGACGGTAGCCGTGGACTTCAGTCCACGGGTTGGCCGCCGCCGGCATTCCGTCGCGTTAGCGACGGCGGAACTCCGCGGGGAACTCCCGGCTCGCGCATGGCGTGCGGAATCCTGTGTCGCTGACGCGACACGGCCACTTTGATACCGGAGACCGTGGACTAAAGTCCACGGCTACCCTCCGGTGTCGCTAACGCGACAGAGTGTTCCCGCAACTTCACTCCAAACACTCATTTTTGTCGCGGATCACGCTAACCTTTGGCAATACCACTCATCCACCCGTCCTCCAATCGTAATGTTCCTTCAAAACTGTCGCTTATAAGGATGCTCAGAAACCACAAAAACTGCAACAGCATGCGGATGCAGCCAGCTGGGCTTCGCTCGGTGGCTGATCCTTGACGTTCGGCCTGGGCGGAGGAGAAGAGCGGGACTCTTGAGGAAAGAAAGGTGACGGCGGTCACGGAAATTTCGTCATAGAGCACTAGGAAATTGTTTTCTCTTAAGGAGAATCGTGCGGCTTTGCCGGCCCGGCGCTCAGACCTGACTCTTGATGCCCAGCAATTCCCGTGCTTCGGCCTGACCTGGAGCAGGACGTCCGAATTCGCTGGCGGTGACGCGGGCCAGACCGGCGAGGTGGCGCCAGCGGAGCGAGGCACGTGTGGCGGAGAATTCCTCGCGCACGGTGCCGAAGTATTTCTCGGCGTGCAGCGCACCGTCTTCGCTGACGGCAAACTTTGCGAGGAGATCGAACACGGCCTGGTCAGGATGGCCCTGGGTGCCGTAGTAGTGGACCAGTGCG
>JANNVM010000801.1:0-4566 GCA_031414455.1 Verrucomicrobiota bacterium | reverse complement strand
CTGCCCGCGAAGCCGCAGATGCCGGTGATAAAGATTTTCATGGCTTGGAGGCAATGACAAGAAACTGTCCGCCAAACCAGCGCCACAGGAATGGCAGCTTCAGGTAGAGGCGGATCATCCACAGCGGTGCCTCACGCTTGCCGACGGCGGTATAAGGCAGGAAGCGCGCCCGGCATTCGTCCACACGGAAGCCCTCGAGTTCGAGCATTTCTTTCAGCGATAATTCGGTGAGAATTACGTGATGGTCGGCGAAATCCCAGTAAGCACCGGGCACGGCTTTGATGTTCGGACCAAGACAAATGAGTTGCCCGCCCGGCCGCAGCGCGCGGAATGCCCGGGCGAGGGTGGCCTTCAGCGCAGTCTTGTCAGGCAGGTGCTCGAAGAAGTTGCTCGTGAAGATTGTATCGAGGCCCTCCGGCGCGATGGGCCATGGCTGCGAGCAGTCGTGCTGAAGAAAAACGACACCGGGCGCAAGATGGCGCGCGCTGTCGGGATTGAGATCCATGCCGAACTTCGCCCCCGCCCGGATCTGGTTGATGAACTCACCCCAGCCGCAGCCGAGGTCGAGCACGGCGTGTGAGGGATCAATGTAACGCTGGAAGAATGCGGAAGTGAGCACACTCCAGATGCGCTGCCGGTATTCCTGAAGCGGGGCGAAGCGGCGCTCGTATTGCGCGGCAAGTTCCTGCGGTGATTCCTGGTCTGGCATTGGTGTCGTCCCTTCAGGGCTTAGAGTTTGTTTTGCGTTTCACCCCGGACGTGGCCCCGGGCCGGGAGGTGTCGGGCCTTTGGTCTTGAGAACGGCAGCGGGTGATTCCCAGCCACGCCAGCAGCGCGATGCCCGCGGCGATGAGGAGTTTGCTGGATTGAATCATCACGTGGAGCAGCCACGCGCAGCGTCCGCCTTCCATGGGAGCGGAAAAGGCCAGCGCGCCCTCCGGCGATTGATCCGTGCATTGGATGCGGTAATTGCCGGGCTGGACGCGGATACAAACACTCTCGCGGTCCCGCAGGAGGAACGGCGGCTGCCGGCGCAGGGCGGCGAGAACATCCACCGCTGCGCCGGATTCGGGAATGAGTTTCAGGCTGAGATCCGGCAGGCTGTAGTTCGTAAAGCGCGCCTTCTTGTCCACGATCAGGTCAAATGTTAGAAAGCTGCCGCGCACCGCGAAGGGCGCGGACACTCCCCCGCCGGCGGCGGCCTCAAGATTATCCCGGGTGAAAGTTCCGTAATACTCCAGCGGCGGCTGAACAAAATATTCCGGCGGCATTCCCTGCGGCAGGATCGTACGGCCGCCCTCTCCGACAAATGTGATCGGAATACCGGCCATGCTGCCGGCCGTCCTGATCGTCCACTTCCCCCCGGCGATTTCCGTCAACATCGGCTCGAGCCGTTCTCCGATCATGTAGATGGCGGACGAGTCCCTTACTTCGCGCTGAGCGTTGCGCAGGGGCTCGGGATCGCCACGGAAGAACTGACGGACGTTGCGCTGACGGACCCATTCGTTGTACTCGCCGTTCTCGTGCGCCATGAACGGCCACGTGCGCCAGAGCAAGTGCAGTGACACGCCGGCGACGAGCAGCAGCACCCACGCATTGCGCATCATGAGCAGGCAGCGCGACGGCGCGGCGGGCAGCAGGAAAAGCAGTGTCGCCGCTTCGACGAAGACGAACGGCATCAGCAGATCGTTATAGCGGTTCGACGGGATGCCGTGGTTGCCGTTCTCCCCGCGCATGAATCCGATGGCTGCGGCCTGAAGCAACAGCCAGGCCCAAGCGAGAAGCAGCGCCTTCATGCGGGGATCGCTCCGCAAGCCGTCAGCGCAGCGGAAATACCGCCACATCAGCAGCGCGAACGGCACCAGCGCGGACACGGCAAGCGGCGAGGCAAAGACCGGCCAGGCAGATGCTTTGAGGGCCGCACTGATGGACTGCGTGAGAACAAACGGCGCGGGATCGGCCACCGTGAGTTTTCCCATCGTGAGGTAGAATGCGAGAAAAATAGCGGCACCCGCCGCCAGCCAAAGCAGGCTCCGCCACTCAAGGCGGCGCGTGGCGAGGAATTGCGTCGCGGGCACTCCGGCCATCGCGAGTCCCGCCATGCATCCGCTGCCAAGACTGAAGGACGCCGCCAGGGCCAGCACCGAGGCAACGGGCAGCGCCCATTTCTTTTCGCCGTGCCATGCCTGAACCGCAAATGCAAGAAACGCGAAGAGACCGGCGAAATCGAAGCAGCTCAGGATCGCCCACGTCGCGCGCACACCGGCGAACGGAACCGCGAAGAAAAAGAGCACCAGTCCGCGCATGAGCATGGCGCGCTGCGGCACGATGCGGGCAAAAAACTGCGCCAGCACCAAAGCCAGTGACGCATAGACGAGCGCATGGAGGAAACTGTCGAGCCGCGCATCCCAGAAGCCGTTTATCTCCACGCTCAGGGCCGGCAGCAGCCGCGAGAAGAAAGTGAGGTGCGTTCCGTTGTGGCGCTCAAAGAGCCACGCCCAGTCGCGCTGACCGTTCGCCCATTTCTCCAGCGTATCCATGAACAGCCAGTCATCGGCGAGCGGCACGGTGCTGCTGAACCGCTCGATGAGCGCGAAGCGCACGCCGAGGATAATGAAGAATCCCGCGAGCATGAGAAGCCACGTCCGGCAGCACGGTGATTTAGCGGAGGGCACCATGAATTTCGTCAAGGATGTGATGGAGGTCGTAGCGATAACTCCACCGTGGATAGTCGCTCTGAAATCCGGTGACATCACTGACATACCAGATGTGATCGCCGGTGCGCGCGGTCTCGACGTATTCCCAATCGAGTTTCTTCTCCGAGACGGCTTCGCAGAGCGCAATCGCCTCCCGCATGGAGCAGTGGGAGTGGCGGCCGCCGCCCATGTTATAAACAGCGCCCGCGCGCGGGTTCTGACAGAACTGCCAAAAGGCCTCCACCATGTCGGCGCTGTGAATGTTGTCGCGCACCTGCTTCGCCTTGTAGCCATAGACTCGGTACTTCGCCCCGGTGGTCGCGCACTTCATGAGATAGCTGAGAAAGCCGTGGAGTTCCGCCCCGGCATGTCCCGGGCCGGTGAGGCATCCGCCGCGGAAGCAAACGGTCGGCATGTTGAAGTAGCGCCCGTATTCCTGAACCATCACATCCGCCGCGACTTTGCTCGCGCCGAAAACCGAATGCAGCGTTTGATCAATGCTCATTGTCTCCGGGATGCCGCGGTGGAAAGCATGCGCGGCATCAATTTCCCAGCGCGTCTCCTGCTCCACGAGCGGCAGGCGATTCGGTGCGTCACCATAGACTTTGTTGGTGCTCGTGAAAATGAACGGCGCTTCCGGACAATGTTTTCTTGCGGCTTCCAAAAGGTGGAGCGTGCCCAGCGCGTTGATCCCAAAATCCGTGATCGGCTCGCGCGCCGCCCAGTCGTGCGACGGCTGCGCGGCCGTGTGAATGATCACGCCAATACGCGAACCGAGCGGCGCGATGATTTCCTCCAGCCGCGCGGCATCGCGAATGTCGGCATCGTGATGAACATAATTCGGCAGCGTGCTGAGAAGTTCATCGCGCTGACGGGATGTCGAAGCCTCCGCGCCGAAGAACTGCGCGCGCATGTCGTTATCCACACCCACGACCTGAAAGCCCCCGGCGTGAAAACGCCGGCAGGATTCCGCGCCGATAAGTCCGGCTGATCCGGTGATGAGTGCAATGCGAGTCATGCCGCCGCGAGACTTGGCGTTTCACCTTGCGCTGACAATCAGAAATCGCGCGGGCGCACTGGAATCGCAGGAGCAAGCCCTGGGGCGTTCTGCCGCCTGATTCACCGCAACCCTGCTACGGGGGGGGCCGGAGTCTCCTCCAGCTTCTTCTCCTTCCAGGTGCTCTGCACGTAGAGTTCGCGGAGCTGCTTGTGATCCACCAGCGTCGGCGAGTCGGTCATGAGATCGCAGGCTTTGTTGTTCTTCGGGAAGGCGATGACTTCGCGGATGCTGCTTTCGCCGGCGATGAGCATGGCGATGCGGTCGAGGCCGAGGGCGAGGCCGCCGTGGGGCGGGGCACCGAAGCGGAAGGCGTCGAGGAGGTGGGAGAATTTGATCTGCTGCTCCTCTTCGCTGACGCCGAGCACACTGAACATCCTGGCCTGGAGATCCTTCTCGTGAATCCGGATGCTGCCGCCGCCGAGTTCGTAGCCGTTGAGCACAACGTCGTAGGCCACGGCGCGGACTTTACCGTAGTCGCCGGCATCGAGGAATGTGACATCGTCAGCGTTAGGGCGCGTGAAAGGATGATGCACGGCAGTCCATGAGCCGTCGTCGGTTTTGGCGAGCAGCGGGAAGTCCACGACCCAAAGGAAGTTGAGCGCGGTGCTTTCTTTGGTGAGGTCCATCATATCCGCGACTTCAAGGCGGACGCGGCCGAGGATGGTGCAGGTGCTTTCCCATTCGCCGGCGACGAAGAAGACGATGTCGCCTTCTTCCACATGGAGCGTGGAGATGAGCGCGGCCTTTTCGGCATCGGTGAAGAACTTCCAAAGCGGACTCTTGTACTCGCCGGCCTCACATTTTACGAAC
>JANNVM010000800.1:0-1511 GCA_031414455.1 Verrucomicrobiota bacterium | reverse complement strand
AACATCCTCGACCGCGTGATGGAGCTTGGCGCCGGTGAGCGGATGCAGAAGGACACGGCCCGCGGCGCGCTCGATGGATGGATACAGACGAAAACTGCAGGGGCCTCCCCAGGAACCATGCGGCGTTACGGCGACGTGGTGAAGTCGTTCCTCAAGTTCATCGGCAAGGCTGCTGACGCGCCCGTTGATCATCTCAGCACCGCGCAGCTTGCGGCATTTCAGCAGGCAGAGACAAAGGCCGGGAAGGCGGCACACACGGTCAACCTCGCCATGAAGACGCTCGCTCAGGCGTTTCGGTCATTCCATCGCAGCGGGCTCGTGCGCGACAATCCAGCGGCGCTCATACAGGAAATTCAGGATGACGGCGAGGGAGCCAGGCAGCCATTCACCGCCGACGACTTGAATGCATTGCTGGCGACGGCCACGGGCGAATGGCGCGGGCTAATTCTCGTGGGCCTCTACACCGGTGCGAGGCTGGGAGATGCGGCCGGCCTGACATGGGCTTCCGTGGATCT
Organism: Verrucomicrobiota bacterium; assembly: GCA_031414455.1. Taxonomy (GTDB): domain Bacteria; phylum Verrucomicrobiota; class Verrucomicrobiia; order Verrucomicrobiales; family V1-33; genus V1-33. Next base: position 996 of record JANNVM010000800.1, on the reverse strand, counting down.
CGCGGAGATGATCATCAGGTTCCGGCCAAAGAAGACGCGGAAGCGCTCGAAGCTGAAAGAACTAACGGTTCCGATTCTGCCGCCGCTGGAAGCGTGGCTGATCGCCCAGCCGTCACACGATGACGAGCGCGTGCATCTCTTCCCTGCCCTGGCGAAAAAGGGAGCGGGCGGCGCCGGCGGGCTCTCTCAACAATTCGGAAAAATCATGAAGGCCGCGGGAGTCGCCGCTGGCGTTGCCCGCGAGAAGGCAGGCAAGGGCGGGCGCAATCTGACATCGAAGTCTTTCCATTCACTGAGGCACACCTTTAACAGTTGGCTGGCCAACGCCGGTATTGCTCAGGAGATCCGCCAGCGCGTCATGGGGCACACCACGGCGCGGATGAATGACGACTATACCAAGCTGGCAGCGGCCACGCTCCGCGCCGCACTCGCCACCGTTCCCCTCGTTACCGAACCCGCCAAGACTGACAAACAATGAGCGCCAAGAAGAAACCGCAGCCGTTAAAGATCCTTCAACCGGCACCTATGCCGGAAATAGAAGAGCAACGATGCGACGATCCTGACAGTGAGTGCGAACGCGAGCGTGACCGATATGCGCAGTATCAACGCGGGCGGAGACGCGGGGAACGGATATTCCATGCCGCCGGTATTACTGCCGCGGATCTCACCGCGGCGGTTCTCAGGCTCACGCCGCAAAAGGAACTGAAGGGTTTGTTCGATGGTTTACCTGCGCGCGCGGTTGGTGGAGAATTGGCGCGCAATGAACACGCCGCGAAATTCATGGAACGGGCTGAGTCGTATCTTCGCGTCGTGAACTGGTCCCGCCTCGCTCTACTAAAGTGGGTAGTGCAACCTGAGTGGGAGATTCACGGAATTAGCGCACCATCGGTTGCCGCCCCCGGCCTGGCGAAACATGATTTCGCAAAAGGTCCGCTGCGTCTTGCTGACGCGCTTGTAATGATAGGGGTTCGCGGGCGCACTCACGAGCAGCGCCGG
>JANNVM010000799.1:0-8436 GCA_031414455.1 Verrucomicrobiota bacterium | reverse complement strand
CTCCCTGTTCACGAACCGCAAACCGGTTCCCCATGAATCGCCCCGGGTCGCCCGGGGAACGAGGGCTACCCGGGGCCGCGAAGGGAAGGCGGGCGAAGATCCCGATTCCCTATCATGACGTTCCCGGGCTGAGAGGACGACCCTGCATGCGCAGGAATTGTTTGACCCGTTAGGGTGCCGCCGCCTTCTCACCGTTTGCCGAACTTGCGGGCAAGTTCCTGGAAGCTGATCTGGATAAGTGTGGGATGGCCCCCGGGGCAGCAGTAGGGCATGTCACAGGCGAGGAGACGGGTCACTAGCGCAATAACACCGGCGAGGCCCGCGGGCGGCTGGAGGCGGGCGGCCTGACGGGCGACGGCGGCGGCAATGGCTTCGTCGTCAAGACGGCGCTGCGGGGCCCGGTCGCCGGCGTTTTGGAGGTCGGCGATGAGCGCGCTGATCAGAGCAGGCGCATCGCCGTCACCGGTGTAGCATGGCGGAAGGCTGTCGATGAGGATGGTGTTGGAACCGAAGTCCTCTGCGCCGACGCCCATCAGGCGCAGGGTTTTCAAATGAGGGCGGAGGAAATCATACTCGCGCGGGCTGAGCGACACGGTGATCGGGCTAAGGAGCTGCTGGCTGGCGGTGCCGCCGGCAGCAGCGCGGATGCGGGCTTCTTCAAAGAGGATGCGTTCCCATGCCGCACGGTGGTCAAGGATGACGAGACCTTCATCGCCCTGGAGCAGCCAGTAGGCATCGCCCAGGGGAGCGAGGATGCTGAACGGGAGCGGGGCGGGAGATGGAGGGACGGGGGGCTCGGGTGCCTGGTGCTCAGTGCCCGGTGCCTGGCGCTCAGTGGGCGGAGGGGACTCAGGCGTCAGGGGAGCGTTATGCTTCACCGGTTCTGCGGCCGGCCCGGTTGTCTCTTGAGTCTCCGGCGTCCTATCATCACGTGGCACCGGCAGCAGCACCGGCTGCCGCGCTGCGGGCCGCCACTGCAGCGCGGGCGGCTCCGCCGGAATGACAGGTGCAGGTTTTTGCGGAGTGCGTCCGCTTCGGATGACCGCACCGAGCATTTCCATGAGCGCGGACTGCACGCCGAGGCCGTCGCGAAAACGGACTTCACGTTTCGCCGGGTGGACGTTTACGTCCACTTCGTGCGGGTCCAGTTCCAGGAAGAGGAACGCCACGGGCCACGCGCCGCGCGGCAGGGCTTCGGCATAGGCGCCGCGGAGGGCGTAGTTGAAGACCGGGCTCTCCACCGGGCGGCGGTTGAGGAACGTAAACATCGCCGCCCGGGTGCTGCGATGCACGCCGGCTTCGCCCATGAAGCCGGATACCGTGACGCCGCGGACAGACTGACGGGGAACTTCGAGGAGTTGACCGGCCACTTCCACGCCGGCGAGACCGGTAATACGCTCCCGGAGGTTGCCGCTGCCGGGGAGGTGAAAAACGAGGCGCTCATCGCGGGTGAGGCTGAACGCAATCTCGGGGTGGGCCAGCGCCTGGACGCGGACCTGCTGCTCGATGTGGCTGAATTCCGTATTCTCCGCACGCAGGAACTTCCGCCGCGCCGGCACGTTATAAAAGAGGTTCCGGACCTCAATGTGCGTGCCTGGGGCTTCGCCGGCATCGGCCACGCTGATCAGACGCCCTCCCTCCACCACTACCTGCGTGCCGCTCAGGGCCGACGGCTCGCGGGTCGTCAGCGTGAAGCGCGACACGCTGGCAATGCTCGGAAGGGCTTCCCCCCGAAAGCCCATCGTCGTAATGGCCGCGAGGTCCTCCTTGGTGCGCAACTTGCTCGTCGCGTGGCGTTCAAGGCAAAGCACCGCGTCCTCCCGTCCCATGCCGCCCCCGTCGTCCACGATCTTGATCAGTGCGGTGCCGCCCGACCGCACAAGGATGTCAATTCTCCGGGCTCCGGCGTCTATCGAGTTTTCCACCAATTCCTTGACGACAGACGCAGGGCGTTCCACTACTTCACCAGCCGCAACCTGGCTGGCGAGCGCATCGGGTAAAACCTGAATTATTTGCATGCCTTCAGCAAGATCACGGCTTATATTCCGTAACGGCAAGAGAAATTTGCCGGAGGGAGCATCCCTTTTGCAAACAGACTGTAAATAATGTTAATTTCCATCACGCCATCTTAAAATTATGATCCGGGTCACGGACAGCGCTGCCACCCAGCTACGCGAACTTCTCAAAGAAAGAGCAGAAGAAGGGGCTGGTTTGCGCCTGATGGTGGAAAAAGGAGGCTGCGCCGGCCTCTCGTATGCGATGAAAATTGACCGGCCCGGGCCCGGCGACGAGGTAGTGGAAAAGGGCGGCGTCCCGTTTTTCACGGATGCCGCGAGCGGGCATTACCTGCACGACTGCGAGGTGGACTACGTGGAGACTCTCGCGGATCGCGGTTTCAAGATTCACAACCCCAACGCCGTGCGAAGCTGCGGCTGCGGAACTTCTTTTGAACCGGCCGCTCCCGGGCCTGTCGAATCCGCACCACCGGTGCCCGACGGCCAGGACTGCACCAGCGTGGCCAGCGCTGCCTGACATTTTTTTCACACCTCGTACCAGCAACCTTATACCAGCACACTGACATGGAGCCCAGAGTCCAATTCATGCACTCCCCGCGCGGCGGATGGTCGCGCGCCACCAGCGTTGTCCGCCGCACCGACGGCGGTCTTTTGTGGTGGTCCATCGCCATCACGGTGCTGCTCGGTCTCGCCGTTTTTTCGTGGTTCTTCTGCATCTACGTTTTCACGCACCCGGAGAAGCCGTTCAACTACGGCCTGCTGAACCGCTTTCATAAACTGGAGGCCCTGCGGCTCTTCAGTGAGAAAGATATTCCCTCCGGCAAGACCTACGCTCACAAGGACATGTATCAGCAGTTCCACGACTTCAGTGAGGAAAACCTCCTCCAGAAGAACAGCGACCTGCACCGCGCCTATATCACCAACTACCGGGACGAGCGGCCCATCTATCTGCGCGGCAGTTTCAAGGTGGTGCATTCGCGGCAACTGACGAAAGACGATGTCTTCCCCTGCGGCACGATCGCCCGCGCAGTGGCACTCGTGGAGGACGACAAGGAATACCGCAATGTCACCATTGAATATGTGCTGCCCGCCAACACTCCGCCGAAGGAGCAGCTTCTGCCGGGTGACATCCTGAAAATTGATACGACCGATCAGACGGGAAAACTGCGGCGCTACGCCTCGCTGCTGAACGTGCAGCGGGTGCAGGACGATGCCGTCGTTTTCACGGTGGTGCCGCTGGCCTATGGCGAGCACGGCAATGCCCAGGCGGGATTGAGCATCAAGGGGGAGCCGCCGGGTCTGCTGAACATGAAAGGCAAGTGGCCGATCACTGACGAAGCCATCGGCGTGGCCAGCGTGGCCTTAAACAAGTAATCGGTCCGGCCGCACGCGGTTGGTCAGGACCGCTTGAACACGTCCGCAATGATACGCCTGGCAGCGTCGGTGATTTCCGGGCGGATCGCTTCGAGACCCTGCTCAAAAATTGAGGGAGCGGCGGGCGGCTCACTGATTGTCCGGGTGCGCTTGAGAGCTTCTTCCGCAACGTCCCGGGCAAATTTGCGCATGGGAGAGGTGGAGAAAAGTCTCGTCAGCGCCATGCCGGCGAGTAATGCGCCGCCGGCGATGACGAGAGGGTTTTTGAGAAGTTTGGAAAGCGTATCCTCCGGCGGCGGCAGCGGAAACGGAGTGATGTTGGGGGGAGCGTCGGGTTCGGGAGACTCTGGAAGAGGAATTATATCGGCAGTCATAACAGAGAAATTCAGGAATATTAGTCGCGGCGGAACAGAAGGCCCAGAGCGAAGCCGATACCGAGAGCGGCGAGAGCGGCCTTGCCCGGGGACTCTTTGATGAAGGCCGCAGCGTTGTCGCTGACCTCGCGCCAGCGTTCGGTGGTTTCGCGGACGACTTTGTCGGTGGCGGCTTTGACGTCGTCCGATTTGAACGCGTCCCGAATTTCCCGGGCTTTGGCGGCCGCCGCGGCCCGGAGTTCGTCAGTAGCACTGAGGATGTTGTCAGCGGGCCCGGAGTGAATGGCGGTGCTCATGGAAGTGCAGGGGGTCGGTTGAGTAGTTGAAATCGAATCGTAGTGTGCTTCTATCGCGCTCCCTTCCGGCGGCAGCGCACAGCATTTTCTGCTGACGGCACCCATTCTGCACCGGCGGAAGGTAAAAGCAAGCCATCGGCCTGCCCATTTCCTCATTCCCTGTTCTTCATCATGTCCACCGGCCCGCAAAACCTCCTCTACACCGTCTCCCAGTCCAGCATTCACGACCGCGGCGTTTTCGCCGCACGCGACATTCGCAAAGGCGAGCGCATCATTGAATACACCGGCGAGAAAATCACGAAGGCCGAGTCTCTCCGGCGCTCACTGGCACAAATTGAGAACGCCGCGCAGTCCGGAGGCGGTGCCGTGTATATCTTCACGCTCAACAACCGCTATGACCTCGACGGCAATGCCGAGTGGAACCCGGCGCGGCTCATCAATCACTCCTGCGCGCCGAACTGTGAGGCCGAAGTGGTGCGCGGACGCATCTGGATCATCGCCCGGAAAACGATCCGCACCGGGGAAGAACTGAGCTTCGACTACGGATTCGAACTGGACTCATGGCAGGAGCACCCCTGCCGGTGCGGAACCGAAACCTGCGCGGGTTACATTGTGGCGCGGCAGTACTGGCCAAAATTGCGGAGGATGATTACGGAGCGGGATGCTTGCATCGCCGAGGCGAACGCCGAATCTTAACGCCGGCTCCGTCCCCCCGGGTTTGGTTCCTGATGTTTCTTCTGAGCCTGGTTCCTTGCGCCTTGTGTTTTAGTCACCGATCCCGCCATTTCCATGAGCAACCTTACCCACCTGATCGAAAACAACCGGAACTGGGCCGCTGAGGTCGAGGCGCAAACACCAGGATTCTTTCAGGCACTCTATCAACAGCAGGCGCCGGAGTATCTGTGGATCGGGTGCAGCGACAGCCGGGTGCCGGCCAATGAAATTGTGGGCCTGCTGCCAGGCGAGCTTTTTGTGCATCGCAATGTGGCTAATGTGGTCGTGCATTCCGATCTGAACTGCCTCTCGGTGATGCAGTATGCCGTGGACGTGCTCAAGGTGAAGCACCTCATCGTGTGCGGGCACTATGGCTGCGGCGGCATCAATGCCGCACTGCAGGGTGTTTCTCTTGGGCTCATTGACAACTGGCTGCGGCACGTCCAGGACGTAGCGAGGCAGCACCGCCCGGACCTCGATGGACTGCCGGAGCGAAAACAGCGCGCCCGGCTATGCGAACTCAATGTGCTCGAACAGGTCGTCAACGCCAGCCGCACAACCATCGTGAAGCAGGCATGGCAAACCGGCCAGGAATTGAGCGTCCACGGCCTGATCTACGACGTGAAGGACGGTCTGCTCCACAATCTGGTCGAAGACATCAGCAATCCCGAAGATGCCGACGCGCTCCACGCCGGTGATCTCAAGAAAGTGAAACGCGGCGTCGCTTCACTCCCGGATGAGCCCTGAACTCCCGCCCGTGAAGAAATTCCGTGGCGAAAGCAGGCAGCGGGAAGTAGAGGGCAGCCATGAAACTGGAACAGGGTCAGATTTGGAAACAGGGCGACGATTTTCTCCGCATCGTCGAATGGGAGCGCATGTCCATTGAGTATAAGTCCATGAAAGACCCCGCGGCCAAAGAGGGCACGCGGCACCGGGTCACCAAAAAGGAGTTTTGCCGGCTGATCAAAGGAGCCGTGCTGCAAACGGCGGACAAGTCAGCCGCCGAAACCGGAGCGTCCGGAAAAGTCTGACGCGAGGGACGGCTTACCCCTTCTCTGCCTGAACAATGAACGCCACGCCCTCCGCTGCTCCGGAAGAACGATTCTCTGACCGCGTCGAGAACTACGTGCGTTACCGCCCTGGCTATCCGCAGGAGATAATAGACCTGCTGCGGCGCGAAGCAGGACTTACTGCCGCCTCGTCCATCGCCGATATCGGATCCGGCACCGGCATTTCGGCGGAATTTTTCCTCAAGTCAGGATGCAACGTCCACGCAGTGGAGCCTAACCGCGAAATGCGTGAGGCCGCCGAGCGCATGCTCGCCGGCTACCCGTGCTTTCACAGCGTCAACGGCACCGCGCAGGCGACCACCCTGGCAGATCACAGCGTTGGCCTCATCGTCGCCGCCCAGGCATTTCACTGGTTCAACACCGCAGAGACCCGCGCCGAGTTCAGCCGCATCCTCAGGCCCGGCGGCTGCATCGTCCTGATCTGGAATGAGCGCAAACTCGACGCCACGCCTTTCCTTCGCGCCTACGAAGATCTGCTGCTCCGGTTCGGCACCGACTACGCCAGCATCCGGCACGAAAATATCGATGCCGCCGCGCTCGATCGCTTCTTCATTGGCCCCTGCACCGCGCACTCGTTTCCCAATGAACAGCGCTTCGATTTCGCGGGACTGAAAGGCCGGCTGCTTTCCTCGTCCTATGCCCCCGCAGAGGGCCACTCCCAGTACGAGCCGATGATCGCGGAGCTGCGCCGCCTCTTCGATCTGCATCAAGAGGCGGCGCAGGTGTGCTTTGAATACACCACGCAAGTTTATATCGGCCGTTGAGCTCCGGACCTCACTTCGCCGCGAGCGCGGCCTCCACCGCTTCCGTTAGTTCCTTGTCACCGGGTTCCGTCTTCGAGTCCCAGCGCTTCAGGATTTTGCCGTCCTTGCCGATGAGAAATTTCCCAAAGTTCCATTTCACGTCACCGGGCACCGGCGACGACTTCCCGGTTAGGGCGGTATAGAGCGGGTGCTGCTCCGCGCCTTTCACATGGAGCTTCTCAAACAGCGGGAACGTTACGCTGAATTTTGTGGAGCAGAATGTCTTGATCTCCTCCGCGGTGCCCGGTTCCTGTCCGCCAAAATCATTGCACGGAAAGCCGAGCACAGAGAAGCCTTTCGCGGCATACTTCTGATGCAGCGCCTCAAGACCCGTGTACTGTTTCGTATAGCCGCATTTGGACGCGACGTTGACGACGAGGAGCACCTTGCCGTCGTAGGCTTTCAGAGTGGTGGCCTTGCCATCGATATCTTTGAGCGGAATTTCCTGAAGCTTCATAGCGGCGGGAGCTTGTGCGGAGACTGAGCCGGCCAGGAGGGCAGCGGCGGCGAAAGTCAGTAGGGATCGGATTTTCATAGGAGTAACCTGAACGCAGATCGCGAGGCGGGAGTTTCAACGCGATTCCGTGGGGCTGTAACACTGTGACATGCTCTACCAGCGCTCCGCGGCTTCCTCCAACTCCCGCTCCGCTTCCGGATGATGGATTACCTTGACGGACATCCGTATTTTGCTCTGAGGCCAGCCATCACTTCGTCGTGGGGAACCATCTGCACCTTACCGCTCTTGATCTCCTCAACGCGCCTCAGGATTTCCTCATCCCAGGCTTGCTCAATGGCCGCGGCATCACCCTCCAGCAACTCCGCGCCGAGGATACAGCGTTCCTCTTCGGAAAGCTGTTTGGCCTGTTCCCGGAGTCGTTCCAGCAGCGTGCTCATGGCGGAAGTGGTAGCACGCCGGCGGGGGAATGTCCAGCCTCTCGCTGGGGCGTCACACAACGGCACTTAAGCATCCAGGTTGTTGAACTCCTGAAACTCATCCGTATCCTCCTGCTACCATGAGTTCCATCACCATCCAGATTCCCGAATTCCTGCACCGACAGGTCGAGCGGATCGCGGCTCAGGACAGCATGAGCGTGGACCAATTCTTCGTCACTGCCGCGTCTGAGAAGCTCCCGGTCATGGAAGCCGTGGACTACATCGCCGCCCGTGCCGCCCGCGCCGATGATGCGGCCTTCATGGAGGCGGTCAGTCACATCCCGGATGCGCCGGTGACGGAGGAGTGGGATCGGATGCCGTGAGTCCACTCACATCCGGTGTATTAGACTCATGTTGAGCCAACTTCACAATAAACCTGACGTGCGGAGGCAGGCATCATGCGCTTTACCAATTTCGCTGAATTCGATTCCAGCTTCCCGGACGATTCCGTCGAGCATGAAAATGAAATCGTCGCGCCCGATGGAGAAGCCCTTATGCGAGCAATCTCAGAGCAACTCCGGGAAGTCGGCCACTTCATCTCGGGATTTGACCAGCACAGTTTTTATGGCTGGACTTTTGAGGTGGTTATTCCTGGTAAACGCTGCTGGCTACTTCTTCAGCGTTCTGATCGTTGGCTGCTCCAGGTAAATGATCCGCCCCTCATCTTTGGAAAGCCGCGATTTGCGTCCTTCCTGGATGTGTGCCGCAAATGTCTGGTGGCAGTCCCTGAGATTTCTTCGGTACGCTGGATGACTCGCAAAGAGTTTGAATCCCAAGTCTGAAAGCGACAGGTCTCAAAAAATCTCCGGTTCCGGTGTGGGCTGTGTGCCCGCGAGGAAGCGGAAGTCGCAGCCTTC
>JANNVM010000798.1:0-2770 GCA_031414455.1 Verrucomicrobiota bacterium | reverse complement strand
TGGAGAGGGTGAGGAAGTTCGGTAAATCTGTGTTCAGGGCAGCGTCTTTGATCGGCGGCGTCTTTGGCAGCGCGAAAACGAGACTGAGTCCGCCGAGCAGGATGATCTGGAAAATAGCGAGGCGGCGGATCATGGCGTGGGAGGGGTAGCGGCGGGCTCGCCGATGCGGGTAACTTTAACTTTGGGCCGCAGGGCGCGGAAGCCTTTGCGCATAATGAAACTGAGCAGCATGAGGAGCGCGAGGGCCGCTCCGAAGCTGAAAAAGCCCGAATAGTTGTGCCAGGTATTGGCGGCGAAATTGTGATTGACCTGCGCTACGATGAGAATGGTCGTGATGCGGACACCGTTGGCCACGATGGCAATGGGAATGGCCGCAGCAAAGATCACGAATCGCTCCCACCACTTCTTATGCACCACCATGGCGTAGGCATAACTGATGAGCATGAGCGCCACCAGCGAGCGAATGCCGCTGCAGCCCTCATTCACCATCCACTCGCCCCACTTGCCTTCCGGATCCATCAGCTTCGTGCCGCTCTGAATGGATTCGATGCCAATGAGCAGGCCCATCTTGTTGGCGATCTTCGTACAGATGATCGCGAGACCGTTGGTGGCCTGCTCCAGGCCCGGCACGGGAATCATGAAGGCGAACAGACTGAGCGGAAACATCAGGTGCCGGGCAACTTTCCAGCCCCACACAAAATGCACGCAGCCCATGGCAAAACACGGCAGACTCAGGACGGCGGCGCGCGCTTGAATCGCCCGGAAGGATCCGACCCAGAGAAAAATCCCGAGCGCCACCCACCACAGGCCGAGCAGACTCCCCTTAACGGGCTCTGCGCGCATCGGCTTCCACGCCTTGTAAATGAACCATCCCATCACGAGAACCACGATCCAGCCGTGCTCGTAGTTGGTGTTCTCTGCGTTCCATGAGTCAACGAGCCATTTCAGCGTTGGGGTGGCATTGCCTACGGCGAATTTCGGCACGAGAGAATAAAACAGGAGCAGGGTGAGCGATATGCTCACGCACAGAATCGTCCGCATGAGGCGGGAGCGATCCTGCGGTTCTGGAGGAGAGCCGGGAGAATACATGGCCGCCATCCTCCCCGATATTGCCCCGGGAATCAAGTTTCGTATCCGGTTTCGTATCCGGAGTGTCCCGGAGGGCTGCATCCGCGCGTTGCGCATTGCCGGACCGGTATTATGATTCCCCCGCCATGAAACACCAACTGTTGTCCCTCACTGTCGCGGCTCTCGCCGCGTTTTTTACATTCACCCCCGTGATCCTGCCCGCGCAGGACAATAAAGAGGAGGCGTCCGAAGAGGATGCCGCACCGGACGAGGCGGAGTTAAAGCGCCGGCTGGAAGAGTGGAAAGATAAGGCGAAAGCGGATGAGAAAGAGAACAACGCAACCATTCGGAAGATGCTCAAAGTCTTCAAACCGCTGGCCGGCGAATGGACCGGCACGGAGAAAGTGGAGCACAAAGACGACGCCTTCAAGTCCCTCGACAAAGAGTGGAAGGACACCTGGAAGGGTTTCTACACCGTGGACGGGCGCTACTTTGAAATGACCGGCCAGACCGAGGGCGAAGAGTCCACCAGCTACCGCTGGATCTGCACGTGGGATGTGAGCGAGGAGACCTACAAGGCCTGGTACTTCGGTGAAGCCTCCCAGACGCTCTATACCGGCGAACTCAGCGGCGACGGCAAACACGTCATCTGGACCGTGGAGAATGAAGAAAACGATTCGCAGACACAGTTCAGCATGATCCCCGACGGTGATCGCGTGAAATGCTCCGGCACGGACAAGTTGAGAGGCGAACTGTGGTCGCGTCAGAGTTCCAGCTATACGCGAAAAAAGGTGGAGCTGTAAGTTCCCGGCGCGCCATGGGAAAAGCGTCTTGCGCCCCGGGCTCCCGGGCGGCATACGCCGTGCATGAGTGATGCCTCCGCCTCCGCCATACCGGTTCCCCGGCCCTTTTGGTTTCGCCGGCGCAGCCTGCCGCTGCCGACGTGGCGGACGTGGTTCATACTCCTGACGGGCACGGCCCTGCTGGCATGGTGGTTCGTACCGCGGATCCATGGCTGGCTGGCGGTCGTGGATCCGGTGGAAGAGGCTCCCTATCTTATCGTTGAGGGATGGGTTCCCGACTATGTTATGGAGGAAGCCATCGAATACACCAGAGCCATACCGGTGAAACGCATCTTCACGACCGGCGTACCCCTCGATGCCGGCACCTTCCTTTCTGAATTCCGCGATTTCGCCCACCTGAGTGCCGCGTCGCTGGCGAAAATGGGTATGGACCCGCAACTGATCTGCCCGGCACCGGCCATGGAGGTGAAAACCGAACGGACCCGGGCGATGGCCGCGGCACTCAAGAAAATCCTCGACGGCGAAAACATTCCGGCCGCTGACCGCCGCATCAATCTTTATACGCTCGGTACGCACGCCCGGCGCAGCCACAGGATATTCCAGGACACGCTGGGGCCGGACTGGAAGGTGGGCGTCGTCTCCGTTCCCAGCGACGAATACGATGCCGGGAAATGGTACCGGCAGAGTGCAGGGGCGAAGACCGTGATCAGCGAACTCATCGCCCTGACGATGCAAACGGCCGGCGGGGACTGACCCCGTAGGCGCTAACTTAAGCAATCAAAGGATCCGAAGCCCGGAGGGCTGGAATAGATTAGCCGGTGGCGTAAGCCACCGGACCCGCAGCCAAAGATTGCGGGAGCCCCGGCAGGGGCGGCACCGGTGCAGGATTCGCGCCGCAG
>JANNVM010000797.1:0-9994 GCA_031414455.1 Verrucomicrobiota bacterium | reverse complement strand
GCTCTTCGCATGCGCGGCCTTCCACGCGTCACTGGAAGTGTCCATTTCGAGAACTTTCGCGCCGTTGAGCCAGTGCTCGAACTTCGTGCCCCGAACGACGACTTTGGAGGTGTTCCATTCGCCGGGCGGGTTCAGCTTTTTCAGCTTCGCATCCGGAGGCGTGAAATCGTAAAGCGAAGCGGTCTGGCGCTGGGGGCCGACTTTGGCGTCGGCGTGCTTTTCATCATCGAGCAACTGATACTCGGGACCGATCGGGCCTTTCTTTTCGTAGGGAATGATGCGGTATTTGACCCCGCTGTTGCCGCCCGGGGCGATCTTCCATTCCCACGAAAACTCGAAGTCGGCGTATTCTTTGGCAGTGTAGAGATCACCGCCCTTTGCGGCGCGGTGGAGAACGCCGTCCTTGTCCACGACCCAGCCGGCTGCAGTCATGGGCTTGCCGTCCACGGTTGTCCAGCCGCTGAGATCCTTTCCATTGAAGAGAGGAACGGGGTCGGCCGCGTGCAATGAAAAAGCAGTTAGGAGAAAGAGAAGGTGTTTCATGAGATGATGATGGCGGGAGGAAAGACCTTCATTCGTCTCCGCGGTCTCATGTCAGTAAAGCAGGAATCCCTGCCGCGAACCCGCAAAGCCGCGCGCGTAGCTCTGGAAGCCGGTAATGACCTGACCGGCGGGGCGGCGGGATTTCAAAGCGTTCCAGAGGGATTCGCTGCCCCAGACCTTATGGAAGAGGGTGAGCGTGTCGCCGGAAGTGGCGCGGATGGGATGGCCGTTGCTGCGGCGCACGACTTCGCTGCAAAGGATGACGGCGAGGGCAATGAGATCCGTGCTGCCGTGCGGGTTGATGTTCAGCGCCACGCCGCCAAAGCCGGGCTTCCTGCTGCTGACATAGGGCGAGAAGCGCACGCCGGGAATTCCCATGCGGTTCATGTCCGCGGCGAACTGATCCTGATTGATGCCTTTGCCTCCGGCGTATTCGAAGGGCCTTCCGGTTCCGATGCCGATATCCACGCCATCGAGACCGCCGAGGATGCCGGTGGCGGCATAGTAGAGTGGAGAGTTAGGACCCGGGATGTTCGGCGATGTGGGAATCCAGCGCAGGCCGGTATCGCGCCATGTCATGGTGCGCTGCCAGCCGCGCATGGGTACCACACGGAGGCCCGGACGCGCCGCCCACCAGCCGCTGGCGTTGCCCATGCGGGCGAGTTCCCCGGCGGTCATGCCGTGGAGATAGGGGACGGGCACCTGGCCAACAAACGATTTCCACCGTTCCTCCCGGGGCGGCCCCTGAACCTTGATGCCGCCAATGGGATTCGGCCGGTCGAGGACAATGAACTCTTTTCCGGCCTGGCCGCAGGCTTCCATGGCCAGCGCCATCGTGGAGATGTAAGTATAGCTGCGGCTGCCGATGTCCTGCAGATCGAAGCAGACGGCATCCACATTTGCCAGCATCGCGGGAGTGGGTTTGCGCGTGGCACCGTAGAGGCTGTGGGCGATAAGTCCGGTTAGCGGATCGCGGCGGCTGGCAACTTTATAACCCGCCGGTTCCCGCCCATCGAGGCCGTGCTCGGGCGTGTAGAGTGTGGTGAATGACCGTCCCAGGGCCCGCTGCAGCACGATGCGCGTGGGGGTCCCGCTGCGGTCCACGCTCGTTTGATTCGTGATGAGGCCAACCCGTTTGCCGCGGAGGATGCTGAAGTTGTTCTCGCGCAGCACATCAATGCCGGGGGCGATTGGTCCGGAGGCCCGCTGCGCCGCCTTGCCGGAGCCGGTGCCTGCGGTCAGAACAGAGGCGGAGGAAATTGTGAGGAAGTGGCGGCGGTTCATCGGCGGGCCGGGGGCGTTCAAAGAATGCGGAAGCGGCTGAGATCCTGAGTATCCACGATGCCGACGGGGAGGCCCGCGGGGTCGAGCACGACAAGTTCGTCCACGGGATGACGCTGAAGAATATTGAGGATTTCAGCGGCGAGACGATCGGACTGGATCGTAACCGGATGGCGAATCATGAAGCGTGCGACCGGTGCCGGGGCGATGTCCGGGTGTGTCTCGTAGGCGCGGGTGAAGTCGCCCTGGGTAAAGATGCCGGCGAGTTTTCCGTCCGGCCCGGTAATGATGACGCATCCCGAGCGGCAGCGTGTCATCATGCACACGGCGTCCATGACGGTGGCTCCGGCGGGCACGAGCGGCAGTCGTTCACCGCGGCGCATGATGTCACTGACTTTGGTGAGGAGCGCGCGTCCGAGAGAGCCTCCGGGATGAAGTTTGGCAAAGTCCTCCGCTTGAAATCCGCGGGCCTCGAGGAGCACCATCGCCAGCGCATCGCCGAGCACAAGCATCACGGTGCTGCTGCTGGTGGGTGCGAGGTTGAGCGGGCAGGCTTCGCGTTCGACATTCACATCAAGGATGATGTCGGCATTGCGCGCGAGCAGGCTGTCCGTGCCGCCGGTCATGGCGATCAGTACGGTCTGAAGGCGCTTGAGGTGCGGCAGCAGGTTCAGCATTTCATCCGTCTCGCCGCTGGCGCTCATGGCAAGGATGACGTCGCCGTCGTTGACGAGTCCGAGATCGCCGTGGAGAGCATCCTGGGTGTTAAGGACCACTGCCGGGGCACCGGTGGATGTCAGAGTGGCCGCGATCTTAAATGCCACATTGCCTGACTTGCCGACACCGCAGATGATAATCTTGCGGCCGGAGTCCACGGCCGCACGCATGGAATCAACGGCGCGGGTAAAGCTCTCTCCGATGCGATCCCGGAGGCGCTGGATTTCTGAAATCTCCAGATCAATGACGGTGCGGGCTCGGGCGGGGTAATCCATTCTGGATAGAGGAATGCCGGAAGGGCAGGGCAAGCGGGGTTGTCTCCGATCAGCCACGCGCCGAGGAGGCTGTGGAGGCGGATGGCTTCCGGCTGCGGGGTTCGGGAAAGCTGATGTTGATGAACTCGCCCGTATTGCGGGGAATCACGGGCACCGGTTTTTCACGGATCGCTTTCGGTTTCGCTGGCGGGGATTTTTTCACCGTGACGGCATCGGCCTTTTGAGGGGGCGGTAGCGGAGGGGTAACGACCGGTTTACGGGAGAAAAGTGCTTTGAGACTCAACGGCTTTTTGGCGGTGGCGGTTGGTTTGACCGCGGGTGCTGAAACCGGCACCGGCATGGTGGAAGCGGAAGGCTTTTTCACGGGCGACACCGTTGTCGCCGGCGGTTTGGCCACTTGCTTCTTCACGATCGAAGAAACTGGCGCTTGCCGCGTTTCCGCGGAGGCGGGCTGGAGAACAAGTCCACCAAGTATAGCGGAAAACAAAAAGCGTGGTTTCACTCCGGAACCGTAGTCTGGAAGTTATGATTCATCAAGATATATTAAGTATCCTGGGAGAATTTGAAACTGCCCCGGGAGCGTGAGGTCAGTGGTCAACCGCGGACGCCGACGCGGTCAGGGTTTCGTGACGGTTGGACGTGAAAACACCCGGGTCTGCCAGTCCTTGAACGTCGGCGGGATAAAAATCAACGGGTGGTGACACTGACTCTCACATAGACACGCCCTCCTGTGGAGACGGGCAGGGGACTGCGGCGGGCGAGATCCTCGGTTCCGTTCGGGTTGATGAGGTCGGGCGGCACGGAGTCTGCCAACGGTGTCCAGTTTACCATGTCTGAGGACATCTCCGGCCTGACGATGACATCATCGGCAGTGATATTGTGGCGGTAGCGGAGCACAAGATAGGTATCAGGGATGCCGGCGACGGTAACGGGTTCGAACTGTGCAGAGAAGATACCGTCGGTTTCGCCGGATGCCGGAACGAGACCAAGGCCGTATTCCGCGAGATTTGTCAGGCCATTCTTGTCGAGGTCTTTCAACATGGAACCGGAGACCCCGTTGCGCGAAGCCCATGCAGCGTATGAGTCGGCATCGCTGCCGCCGGGGGAGCCGCCGGGGGCAACGCTGGCGCGCCAGTTGGCAGGGATGGCGGGATCCGGGTTCGCCGTGGGATTGATCAGCACCAGCGTGTTGCCGCCGGCATCGGGCGAAGTGGGCCATGGCGCAATATCGTCATAGACGAAATCGAAAATGGCCGGACCGGCAGCCGGGAGGAGTTCAAGACGCTCACCGCCGTTGGAGAGATTGCTGGTATCCTGAAAGACACCGGCGACGGGCACGCCTGGATGACGTGCGCTGAAGGCGGCGAGGTTTGACACGAGAAGGATGCGTCCGCCGGGGTTGATCGTGAGCACGCTGCTGTTGATGTTGAAGTCGAAGCGGATGCCGTCATCGAAGCGGCAGCCATTCAATTCCACGGGACTGGCGGAGATGTTCATCAGTTCGATGTATTCAAACATTTGATCCGTGAATCCCGCAAGCAACTCGCCGGCACTGGCCGCGGGATTATAGCTGATTTCGGAAATGGTAAGGTTTGCCGCACCCGCCGGGATCCCGACAATATAGGATGCCTCCGTGAGAGGAGACCACACGCCGTTTTTCAGCACCCGCGATTTCACGGTGCCGCTTTGCGGCAGCGCCACGGGGCCGGCATAAGCGATGGCCGTGGCGGAGGGCTCGCCGGTGGCCGCAGTGGTGCCCACCAGTTCCGGCACACAGAGAAGATCATCGTCAGCCGCGGTGATATTGAGACTCTGAATGGCAAGCACATTGTTCGAGCCCGCATTCAATGTTTGGATCTGCGCCGTCAAATCGAGGCTTTGATAGACTACGGCATCCGCATCAGCCCGGGTTGCAGAGGCGACATCCGTCCACGCCGGGGTTATGGGGCTGGTGTCGTTAATCCGGTGAATTGCGGTGCTGCCATTGAGGAAAGTAGTGACGCCGTCGTCATATTTGAGCTTCAGTGTTAGCGCTGCGAGGGAGGTTTTTTGTTCTGCGGTCACTGAAAACGGAATACGCATATAGAGTGAGCCACGCACGTTTTGCATCCCGGACACACTGGTGGCAATGTGCGGTGCGAATGTAGAATCGGCGTCGAATCCGAGGCCGACAGGGCCTGTGGACCAGGTCGCCAGTTCCTGCTCCGGGGTGCGCCCGGCCGGGGGAGCCGGGGAAACGGCGGGCTGCCATGGGGCAATCACATTTTTCCATGAATTTGAGACGTAACCTTCTGAGGGTACTTTGTAGAAGGCTGTCGTTGCCGGGCCCGGGCCCAGCAGGGTGACCGTTTCGCCGGCTTTCACGGCACCCATGGGATCAGTGCCGTCGAGGGTGTAATAAAGGGTGCCGCCTGCAGCGTTGGGATCGGTGATGGCGAGTTGATAGCCGGACGGAACGGAGCCGCCGTGTTGCGCATAGGCCGGAGCGGTGACCGCCGGCCACATGCCGATGGCGCGCATTTGGGTGAGCAGCGTGGCATTCCGTGTCGGGATGTAGGTGTCGCGGAACCAGTTCATTTCACTGCGCCAGTGATCGTTGCGGGTGAACGTGACTGTGGTGCCAACAGGATCGTTGTAATTCACATCACCCCACCGCGCAGACTCAGCCACGATCGGAAGATCAAGGATGTCGCGAAACGACTGCATTCTCGTCTGGTTGTTGGTGACGGTCATCGCGCCGCCGTTAAAGAAATGCTTTTGCAGGCGGTCGGCGACCTCCATGCGGAAGGCGGGGTTGTGCTTGCGCAGCGCGTACCAGATTTCTCCGGCTGGACCCGGCGTGCCGGCCACATGGGCAATCTCAGTCGTGGGGGTTCCAATGAGCGTATGGTTGAAATCGGTGACTCGCATGGTGCCGACGAGGTTGGTGAGGCTGCACCCCATGCTGATTTCTGCATCCCACACCTGCCAGAAGAAGGCCGTTTGATCGGCTCCCCGGGACCTGCGGCCTGCCTGCCAGTTCTTGTTAAAAAAGCGGCTGGCATCCGTGAGATTGACGCCGGGCGTGCCGCGGAAGACAGGCCCCATCCAGTCATTCTGCCCGCCCCACATTTGGACGATGCAGTTATCAATGAACTCATCGTAGTCGATGTACTGTGCCAGAGAGGTGTAGGTGGCTTCACTGGAGGCGTTGCTGGCGGGGCGCACGAGTGCGAGGGCCGCGTTCATCGCCGTGCCGGAGCCGTCCACCACGTCGAACAGCGGATTGGAGGTATTGGAATGTTCCACGACATCCCAGTCCTCCTCCAGTCCTCCCCGGTGGTCGGCCCAGTATTCCTTGCTCTGGACTTCGTGGAGGTCGTAGAAGCCCCAGTAGAGTCCGTTGATGAAAAGTTGCACATACTTGCCGCGGTAAGAGAGCCGGCCCATATCCAGTTCCGTCTGGCGGAGGAACCGGTCGCGACAGTAAGTAGCGTGACGTGCCAGTCCTTCACCGGAGCCGAACGGGACGGACCAGCCATCGTGGCCGCCGGGCCGGAACTGGAGTTTGTCAAAACTGTCCACCGGCGAGCCGGGGAAGAGCGACTGCTTCAACCGGCCGTTGCCGTATTCCTTGCGGAAATAGACGCGGAATGGCTTCTTGGGGTGCTCGATGGGCGCGTCACCTCCGTGCATCCTCAGACCGGCGTCCTCCTGCCAGTTTTCCGCGCTGTGAGGATCGAAATACTCTATACTGGTGGCCAGTTCGATCCCTGGAGTGACGCGTTTGTTGCAGTAGATGCCGTTGGCAAAATCAAAAACCCCGCTGATTCCGGTGGTAAGGCACACGATCGGCAGCGTATCGGTAATCGCCGGCACGATCAGCGGCCCATAGGTGGGGCTGGTCGTGATCAGGGAATCCATGCGGTAGTCCGCCGGGACGACAGGGCCAGTCAGCAGCCCGGTGGTGAAGTTGTACTCATTACCCCATGTTGTCGGATAGCCGGCCGGTGCCGCCGGCTGGTTCCTGGCCGACTCACCGAAGATGTAGGTATGAGTCTTGGGTTTCGACGGTTCCCAGCCGGTAACGAAACCGGTCGCACGGAGCACCGTGCTGGCGGTGACGGAAATCGGTGTGGCGGGATCGAAGACGGTGCCTGTCGCCGCCGTGGGAGTGCTGCCATTCGTTGTGTAGCGGATTTGTGCTTCCGGCGTCGGGCAGGTCAGCGTCACCGTCTGCGGAGCGGAGTAAATGCCGCGCTTAACGTCAAAATCCACGGCCTCCACGAACCCGTCCACCGGGGGCACGATGTTTGCCGCATTTGGCGTCGGCTTGGCAAAATAGCCTGTCAGCATCGGGCCACTGCTGGTCACCTGGATCACTTCGAGTTCCGCCTGCATGAGAATGTCAGAACTGCCGGGGCCGGCATTGACCATCTGCACGGCCAGGAGATTGGTGCCGGAGGTGAGAAAATTCTTTTGACTGGTGATGTCGAAAGCAGTGAAGGTTACCGCCAGCGCCTCGTTTCGGGCGGTGCCGGTGCTGGAATTCCATGCCAGCGGCGTCGGCACGTTGGTGGTCGTGGCAGTGGGGGGATTGAGCCGGTTCCCGTTGAGGAAGGCCGCGAATCCATCCTCGTAGCGCAGGCGCAGGATCAGTGAAGTAACGTCAGCCGCATTGCCGGTGAAAGTGAACGGAATGCGCACGTAGCAGGAGGGGTTGATGCCCTGCATCAGTGTTCCAATATTGCCGCCCGCGCCAAAATAGGAAAGGTAATCGGGGGCGGTGTCGTAGCCAATGCCCATCCGGGCGGGTGTCCAGGCAGTGTCCACAAATGCCAGAGTCTCCCAGCCGGGTAAATCGACACTTGGCACCAGCCAGCGGCACTCCGCATTCGACACCACAGGCTTCTCCGTGATCGTCGCTTCAGTGGTGCTCCCATACGACCGGTCCCCGGGCTGAGCCGGGTAGGTGTTGAATTCGGTGAGCTTCGTGGTCCCGTCCGCTGCGATGAGCGCAAGGTATTCACCCGCCGCAGCGAGGTCGAAATTCGTGTGCAGAGGGGCTGCCGGGTTCACCCGGTTCTTCACGGAAGCCCACACCAGCAGCCGGCTGCGCGCCGCGACGGAGAGGGACGGGAATACCCATTTTTGCGGCTGCACCAGATCGTCGGTCAGGGACATTCCCGCCAGATTCACCGCGGTGGTATCGGGATTGTAAATCTCGATCCAGTCGGAAGTGGCTCCGTCCTCGTCAACGATGGTGTCCGTGTTGTTGGCCTGAAATTCGGAAATAACGGGTGCGCCGTAAACCGGCGGTGCCAACGCGAGAATGGTGAGTGCGGCAAGGGGCGGGAGGTCGAGACGTTTCATCGAGTGGAGGGGAGGTGGCGGCGGCGGACTCCGCTACCGGAATTTCACCTATTTGGCACTGCAATATCAGAATCCATGCATGAGGGAAAGGCTTCGTTTTCTGCAATCTTCATGCCAGGGTGCGGTGCCCGATTGACCACTTCCGTCCGTCCGCTACACCGCCCGAACTTATTTATGATGACTCTCATTGACGGCAAAGCCATCTCCCAAAAAGTTCTTGCCGAATGCCGCACGGAACTGGCAGCCCTTGCCGCCGCCGGACGGCGGCCCGGGCTTGCGGTTGTCCTCGTCGGGAATGATCCGGCCTCGCAGGCCTACGTGGGCAGCAAAGTGCGCACCTGCGGCGAACTCGGGGTGCATTCGCTCAAGATCGAACTCCCCGCGGAGACCACTCAGGACGAGTTACTGGCCAGAGTCCGGGAACTGAATGCCGATCCTGCCATTCACGGGATTTTGGTCCAGTCCCCTCCACCGCCTCACATTGACGAAGCGGCCATCGTCCGCGCCATTGATCCGCGAAAGGACGTGGACGGGTTCCATCCCGAAAACGTCGCCCGCCTCGCGCTGGAGGATCCCGCAGCTTTCGTCCCCTGTACTCCGCTTGGCTGCCAGCGGTTGCTCATGGAATACAATATCCCCACGGAGGGCGCGGAGGTCGTCATCATTGGCCGCAGTATGATCGTCGGCAAGCCGCTCGCCCTGTTGCTCATGGCCAAAGGCAAAGGCGGCAACGCCACCGTCACTGTGGCTCACAGTCGCAGCCGCAACCTGCCCGCCATTTGCCGCCGCGCGGACATTCTGATCGCGGCCATCGGCAGGCCGGGATTCGTCACAGCGGATTTTGTTAAAGAAGGTGCGGTCGTCATTGATGTGGGCATCAACCGCGTCGCCGACCCAGCCGCCAAAAACGGTTACCGGCTCGCGGGAGATGTGGATTTCGCCCCGGTAGCGCCGCGCTGCTCGTTCATCACCCCCGTCCCCGGCGGCGTCGGCCCCATGACCATCGCCTGCCTTCTGCGCAACACGCTAGAAGCCGCCTGCGCGATCAAGGGCGCAGCATTTCCGCTGGCTTAGCAATAACCGCAGTATCAGATAAAAGCAGACTGTAACGCTGCTTTATAATTACATGGTTGGCCCGCTGAAAAACTCCTCCTCAGCAAGATTTCTTCCTGCTTTCACGTCTTCGCGATGGACTTTCTGTCTGTTTGCTAACTGTGATTGCTCTTCCTTCAGTTCACTGACCGCTTCCGCCGCCGTTTTTTTAAATTCATCGTAACTTAACGAATAAACTCCACTAAATGCTCCATCTGGTTTTTCTTTTAGAATGTTAGCAAATTTATTAGGCGCTTTTGGCACGCTGTCTACCGACTTATCCTTATTAATTTCATTCGGATCATGTGCTGCATCCCGTAACGCATTAAATTCTTTTTCTGTAAGGTGATGGCATCCAGTGAGCACCTCCACTAAAGCGCGGCGCAACAGAATATGTGGCGATTTATCGCGCAACTTCAGCGCCTCAAGCGCCAATGATTCTTGGTCTTGCTTCTCGTATAACCCATTACTGAGATAAGCACGCAACGAATAGTGCATACCATTTGTCGTGACATAGTCTTTAAAGGACTCAACCCCGCGCTGAAAAGGAACTTGATTTCCTTGTTCATCAAAAAAGTGTCTCATATTTTCTTGCTCTTTGTCACTCATCGTCATGCGCGCATAGAAATTACCCCCATATGCCATCGACTTTTTAAGCCAGTCTTTGACTTCTTGCTTCGCTGCATCTTTCACTGCTGCATTCTTATCCATAATATAATCTTCCTTTTCTTTCT
>JANNVM010000796.1:0-3184 GCA_031414455.1 Verrucomicrobiota bacterium | reverse complement strand
TCGGTGAGGGTGCCGACGATTTTGAAGCCGGCCTCATCAATGATTTCCGAGGGCGGATCGTAGCGTTTCGGGTCCGCCGGGCGGCCGAGCATTCCGTCGATGCAGCCCTGCCGGCGGCTTTTGGCATTGTCCTGTTCGAGCCTCCCGATGAAGAGCATGATCGTCCCTCCCCCGGGCATGGCTTCGCGGACGAGTTCGCCGCAGAGGCGGCCGGCCTTGTAATTGTCCATCCCGATGTAAACCAGCCGGTTGCTGGCGGGAGCATCTGAATCATTCGTGATCAGCTTCGTGCGGGCGGCCGCGGAGTTGAGAAGTTCGGTCTGATTGACAGGATCAATGGGACTGACAGAGATGCCGTCAACGCCCTGCGTGAGCAGGTCTTCAATGATGCGCTTCTGATCGCTGATGCCTTCCACAGGCATGAGAGTTTCCGCATCGACGCCGAATTTCTCGCCGCCCGCCTTCACTCCGGCCGCCGCGATTGTCCAGAATGCGACGACGCCGTTGCTGACGAACCTGATTCTCTTCTTGCCGGAACCGGAACCGTCTGATCCGGAGGGTTTGCATCCAGCGAAGAAGAGGGCGGTGAGGATGAATGGAGCGAATCGAAGAGTTTTCATATGAGTTGAGCGATTAGTGGACGGTCATGCCGCCGTTTACGTGCAGATTCTGCCCCGTGACAAACGATGAGGCCTCGCTGGCGAGAAAGACCACAGCCCCGGAGAGGTCCTGTGGCACCCCCCACCGGTTGGCCGGAATAAGCGCGCGGTAGCCGTCCTTCTCCTCCTGCGGATCGTTTTCGTGGCGTTCGACCGGGATCCAGCCGGGGGCGATCATATTCACCGTGACGCCCCATGGTGCCACCTCGGTGGCAAGGCCGCGGTTGAATCCGTTTTGGCCGCCTTTGGCCGCGAGGTAGGCGGTGAAGTTCGGTACGCCCCGCGAGACGACCTCGGAACCGATGTTGATGATGCGGCCCCAGCGCTGCTGCTTCATGTGAGGGAGGCAGGCCTTGCAGAGCAGGACCGGGCTCTTCACGAAGAAATCGAGCATCTGCTGATAGAAGTCCCACTCGTATTCCTCGATCGGTTTGTGAGGCTGGTCGGGAGTGGCATTGATGATCAGGATGTCCACCGGCCCGAGCGTCGCCGCGATTTCTGCGATGAGGCGGGGCACATCGGTTTCGCTGCTGACGTCACCGCGAACCAGCATGCCTTCACAGCCGGCGGCCTTGAACTCAGCGAACGCCTGCTCCGCGCGTGCCGTGTTGTTGTTATAGTTCACAGCCACCTTCGCACCCGCCATGCCGAGGGCGATGGCCATGGACTTGCCGAGGCCGGTGCTGCTGCCGGTCACGAGAGCGACACGGCCATTGAGTGAAAAGGGATTGAATGCTGGCAGGGACATTGGATTTTAGCGGATGGTAGACAGGGAGAGGGTGTCAGGGAAGTTCAATCACAGGCCGGCAGAAGGCGCCGGAGCATCCGGGCCAGTTGAGCGGAAGCGCCCAAAACTTCACAGGCTGCGGGAGCTGGAAGGACTCAATCGGGAACCGGAGATCTTCCAGAATCCACACGCCGGCGCTGAGCAGGACCGTGTGGGTTTCTTCGTTTTCCGGGACAAGGCTGGCGATTGAAAAATGATCAATGCCCACGCCCCGGATTTTCCGGCTGACCAGCCAGCGGGCCGCGTCCGGGTGAAGCCACGGTGACTGGTGCAGCCATTCTTCGCTCTTCGCCCGGCGGTCGCCCCAGCCGGTGGCGAGAAGGATGATTTTCCCGTCGATTTCACCGGGCAGTTTCTGAGCCAGGGCCTCCAGGGTGATGGCTGCGCCGGGCTCCATGCCGCGGAGATCCGCGATCAGGGCCGGTCCCGCGAAACCATCGAGCGGCAACTGATCAATGCTGGCCCCTCCCGCGATCTTGTGCAGCGGGGCGTCGAGGTGGCTGCCGGTGTGGGTAGCCATCGCGATCTCCTCCATGCGCCAGCCGGAATCGGCGTGGTCGCTCGTGGACTTGAATACGACGGGCGGATGCACCGGGCAATTGGGCGCATCATGAAAGAGAGGCTGAGACAGATCGAGAAGGCGCATGAGTTTATTGGGTTGAGGATCCCGGTCTTGATCATGGCTGGCACGGGGACATATAAGTTTTTCAGGCCTTCTGCCAAACACGGCCGGCCGGGAAAGTATGATCCCGCCGCGAATCCGGGTACATCTCAATACTATATCCCGGCAGTTGCGGCGGCATGTAGCGTCCGTTGCGGATGACGCAGGGATCAAGGAAATGTTCGTGAAGGTGGTCCACGTATTCCACGAGCCGGTTTTCCATGGACCCGCTGACGCACACATAGTCCCACATCTGGAGGTGCTGGACGTATTCGCAGAGCCCGACACCACCGGCGTGAGGGCATACGGGCACACCGAATTTGGCAGCCAGCAGGTAAACCGAGAGGACCTCATTCACGCCGCCGAGCCGGCAACTGTCGATCTGGCAGAATGAGATGGCACGCGCCTGGAGCAGTTGCTTAAACAGCACGCGGTTCATGCCGTGTTCGCCCGTGGCGACTCCGATGCCATAGGGCTCCATGGCTCTGGCGATGGCAGCGTGGCCCAGCACATCGTCCGGCGAAGTCGGTTCTTCAATCCACCATGGTTTGAAGGGCGCGAGTTCCTTCATCCACTCGATCGCCTGCGGCACATCCCAGGTCTGGTTGGCGTCCACCATGAGCTTGCGGTCCCACCCGAGTTCCTCGCGCATGATACGGCAGCGGCGGATGTCGTCCTCAAGACTGCGGCCTACCTTGATTTTGAAATGATTCCACCCCCCGGCGATGCCTTCCCGGCAAAGACGGCGGATTTTATCGTCGGGGTAGCCCAGCCATCCGGCCGAAGTCGTGTAGGCCGGATACCCGTCGCGTTCCAGTTCCGCGATGCGTTCGGCGCGGCCGGCTGCCCTGGCCTGCAGCAGCGCCAGCGCCTCCCCGGGAGTCAGCGCATCAGTCAGGTAGCGGAAATCGATGCAGTTCACGAGTTGCTCCGGTGTGAGATCACACAACAAACGCCACAGCGGCTTGCGTTCGGCCCTGGCGAGCAGATCCCACAGTGCATTTACCACGGCGGCGGTGGCGAGGTGGATCACCCCTTTCTCGGGACCAAGCCAGCGCAGTTGCGAATCCCCGGTGA
>JANNVM010000795.1:0-1787 GCA_031414455.1 Verrucomicrobiota bacterium | reverse complement strand
CCGTCCCGACTGCTGAAAGCGGCGCCTCTCTTCCTCCCCGCCGCCGCGCTCATCACTGGTGCCGGGCTGGCAGAGAAAGACCAGCCGCGCCGGCGCGATCCAGTGCTCCCCGTGCTCCCGGCGGAAGTTGTCGCTTCGCTGAAAATTGGCGAGCCGCTGCTGCGCGACGGCGTGGACTACGACAGCAGTTTCCACCCCGGCAGCGGCTCGCACGCGGGGAACTCAGCCGGTTTCTCGCTAACACTGCATCTCCAGGGCCTCCCGGCAGGCTGCGTCGCGACTGCCCGGTGGCAAAGCCTGCGCCTCATCCATCCCGACGGTCACAGCATCTTTCCCACGGGTGATGAACTGCAGACCCGGCCACTCCCCTGGCTTGTGGCATCGGAACCCGGAGCAGACTCGCTGCGCGTGAGCGGCATCCGCTTCCCCGCAGCCAGCCTTGCGGCATTCTCCATGGAGGCATGCCGGGCGGAAGGAGTGCTGCGCCTCGTCCTGCTGCGACGGCAAGAGCGGACGCTGCCCATCGAACGCGGGCAGCGCATGGAACTGGGCCAGTCCACGCTGCTCCTAAGCGACCTCTATGATCTCACCGCCGGTGCGCGCGGCAACGGCGTCCCTGGCCATTCGTGGGCGGGCGGCAATATGATGCACATCGCCGTACGGCATCGTTCACGGGACGAGTTGGTTCCGCAGGTTTGGCTGGAGCACGTCCACGAGCCGTGGCAGCGCCTCCACCTCATGGTCAACGGCGGCAGCGGCGCGAGCGGTTACTTCATGCACCACAGCCGCGGCGACTGGCCCATCTATTCCGCTTACCCGGTGTCTCCAGTTGCCTCCGCACTTGTGAATCGCGCGATGGAAGAGGAAACCCTGGCCGATTGGAGGCTCCATGTTTCCAGGTATGTACCGGAAGGCACCGCCGACGTGCCCGTGACCCTGGAGCATCTGTTCGTTCCGCGCCAGCCGGGCGATGATCGGAACGCCACCGCCCTCCTGGCTGCGCTCGGCGTTACACCGGAGATGACTCCTGCAGAAGTGAGGCGAACCGTAAAACGAGCTCTGGTCCTCCCGGAAATCAGCCGCACGCAAACCGGCGATGTAAAGACGGATCCCCTCATCGCGGCTCTTCAGCGATTCCTCGACAGCTTGCCCCGCGAGCATTGGCCGATGCTGCTGGAGGCTGCGGAGGAAGATTTGCCGCCCGGAAACATGAGGATGCAGCGAACCTTCGACTGGCCGCTCCGCAAAACCATCGCCGGGCACCTCGAAGCCTCAGACGTCGCTACGCTGCGCGAAACGAAGCCCCGGCTGCTCCGCTACCTGCGGTTTGATCTCGTCGAGCGGAAACTCTTCCCCTACCGGGAAGCGCACGGCCCGCACAGGGAGGACTACACCGGCGGTCAACTGCTCGTCGAATGGCGAGCGAACAAATTCTTATCCCAGGACCGGCTGAGCCTCGCGCCGCTCGGATATGCCCTCCAGCGCGGCCTGCCGTGGGCGGTGGGGGAACTCTCCGGACTCGTCGAACTTGTGCCAGGAGAACTCGGCAGTAGCAATTTTCTCGAGGAGTTCTCCAAAATCAGCGACTGCCCCGCCGACACCCAAGCCGCCATCTCCTGGATTAAGCAAAACGCCGCCCGCCTCACCTGGGACGCCGCGGCGAAACGATGGGTGCTGCCGCCACCGTAGCGGGGTGGTGAAGGACCCCAATAAAAACAACCACAAACCGATTGGGGGGGGGGTATAACCCCCCAAAAAATAACCAAACCAACCACAGGCTCCCCCCC
>JANNVM010000794.1:0-4389 GCA_031414455.1 Verrucomicrobiota bacterium | reverse complement strand
ATGGCCACGCCACCGTCTGCAACGCCCGGATCCAGGCGGTTTACGATCTGATCAGCGGAAAACTCATCAGGTTTTCCATCGATCCATATAGCAAGAACGACCTCGCGGCCGCACCTGAACTCGAGATCAGGAAAGGAGATTTGGTGCTGCGCGATCGCGGTTACCTGACTGCCGGCGAGATCCAAAGGCATGGTGAGAGCGGCGCGGATTTCATCTATCGGCACAAGACCGGCATGATTTATCTGGACCCGGAAACCCTTCTTCCGATGGATCTCCCCGCGCTTCTCAAACGCCGGGGAAACCTCGACATGGAAGTACTCATGAACGACGAGCAGCGAACGCGCGTCCGGCTCTTGAGCGCTCCTGTCGATGAAGAAACCGCCTACCTCAGGAGGATGAAGGCCAAAAAGGAAAGCAAAGGCCACAACCCTTCCAAGGCGGTTTTGGAGCTGATGGATTGGACGATTTTCATCACCAACATCCCTGCGGCCAAAACCAGCTTCAAGGAAATACTCGGCATTTACGGTCTGAGATGGCGCATTGAGGTGATCTTCAAGGCTTGGAAAAGCCATTTAAAATTCGATATTCTGCACCGCGTTTCCGCGCGTCAGTTGCGGATCCTGCTTCAGACCAGGCTGCTGGTGATCGAGGCGGCTTCCCACTGTTACCGAAAATTCGAGAGCGTCCTGTGGCTCAAGCACCGACGCAGACTCAGTCTTCTGAAGTTCATGAATTATCTGGCGGCAAGCATGATCCGTCTGAAGCATGTGATCGGTTCACTGGCAGGCGATGCCCCGGGAACAAGCGCCTTCGAGGAGGCGTTGGCCAGATATTGTTGTTACGACAAACGGAAGGCGCGTCTGAATTTCACCGAAACATGGGAGGCTTTGGCTTAACTTGACGCGCATGCCTGCCGGGGCGGACGATATTCGTGCAGGAGGCACCTATCTTGTAGGTGCAACCACTGTAGGAGGCCAGCCTGGTTTTGTCACAAGAGAAGGCACAACATGGAACGTCCCTTCGCTTCTCCCCGTCCTATGGGGCATGGGGCAGTATGGATTCTGTGGTGACCTCTGGATAGCGATCATGGAGGGCGGTCGCATTTTCACTTCCCCGGCCCTCGGATTGCCCGCACTTAAGGTACCAGAGGTGACGATAGCCTTCGCGGCCAAGCTGACTTGGGAGTCTGAGTTTGGGCAAACCTATCAGATTCAGCAATCGTCAGACAATATACATTGGGAGAATGTCGGCGGCACGTTCTTGGGGGATGGAAAACTACAGGGATGGACCTCCGACACCGATGCAGCCAGACGCTTTTTCCGCATTCAAGCGCGATGACACGAGGATGATTTCGCGCCCCCACTCCACCTGGATGTGCCCATTGGTCACGGTGATTTGGTTGTCCGTCACCGCCGGCTGATACCACTGCGGCATTGCCTGGCCTATTTCCAGGAGGCACCCGCGAGCCGCGGAGTAGTCGCCGGCAGCCTCTGCCTTGCCCGCCAGCGCCAGCAGCCGGGCCTGCCATGCTGAGCGCGTGAGATCAAAGTCCCGTTCCGCCACTGCTGCCGATGCCGCCCGCAGTTCCGAAACCCTCAGAGCAACCTCAGACCCCGGCCGCAGCAATTCCGACGCTGCAGCCTCCGCCGTCCGGTCACTGCATTTCCCCCGCGACACATGCCGGCGGTAGGCTTCCGCCCCTCTGCATTCATTCCCCGCGACCGCTTGCGCGAAGGCTTCCCGTTTTCAGTTCCTGAGTATGGCCACGGCAGAGAGTCGCCCGCTATGGGCAGGAGGTCAAGTAAGGCGGCCCCATTCGGCAGAATTGCCTTCCGTGTCGGCCTTATTACCATCCTACGACCGGCCCAACCCTCTATTTTGCTAGTATTTTACCCTCACACTTCAATCTGTAACCCCTTGATTGAGAACGTGGTGGGCAGGAATGGATTCGAACCATTGAAGGCGTTAGCCAGCAGATTTACAGTCTGCCCCGTTTGGCCACTTCGGTACCTACCCTAAAAACGTGTTCTCTCCGTGAGGCGAACCGTGCGCGGATTATGGAGCGGGGGACGGGAATGCAAGTGGATTGTCGCCGTTGAGGAAAGGTTGCGTCAATCCATCTCGGCGATGTCGCCTTCGCGGGTTTCGAAGCGCATGAATTCCTTGAGGAAGGTGAGGGGCACGCCGCCGGTGGGGCCGTTACGCTGTTTGGCGATGAGGAGTTCCGCCTGGCCGCTGACTTCCGCTTTGTCCTCCTCGTCCTCGGCATAGTATTCCGGGCGGTAGAGGAGACCGACGACGTCGGCGTCCTGTTCGATGCTGCCGGACTCGCGGAGGTCGCTGAGTTTCGGTTTGCCGCTGCCGCGGGTTTCCGGTCCGCGGTTGAGCTGGGCGAGCACAATGACCGGGAGGCTGAGTTCTTTGGCGAGGGCTTTGAGGCCGCTGGAGATTTCGGCGATTTCCTGCTGGCGGTTGTCGGCGGCGCGTTTGCTGGTGCTGCGGCAGAGCTGGAGGTAGTCCACGGCGATGAGTTCGATGCCGTAGAGTTTCTTAAAGCGGCGCGCCTTGCTGCGGAGGTCGAGAATGGAGAGCGCCGGGGTGTCATCAATGATGATGTTGCTTTCCGCGAGCTGGCTGGCGGCGCGGGTCATTTGCTGGAAGTCGCCTTTGTTGAGGAACTGTCCGGATGTTAGCGAACGCATATTGATGCGGGCGCGGGCGCAAATGAGGCGCTGCACGAGTGAGTCGGCCGTCATTTCCAGGGAGAACACGGCGCAGGGTTTGCCGAGGTCCACCGAGACGTGCTCGACGATGTTCATGGCCAGCGAGGTTTTGCCCATGGAAGGACGGGCGGCGATGATGATCATTTCGCCGGCGTGCATGCCGCCGGTCATTTCATCGAGCCGCTGCAGGCCGGTGGGCAGGCCGCTGATGGCATTGGGATTGGCGGCCAGCTTTTCCAGATCATCGATCGCTTTGAAGACGCGCTCCTTCATGGTAAGCGTGCCCTTCTTCGCCTCTTCCGCTTCGCGAATGCCGAGGATCTTGGACTCCACTTCGTCGAGCAGCGGGCCGACGTTTTCCTGGTCGTCGAAAGCGCGCCCGATGCACTCGGAGCAGGCTTTGATGATGTTACGCAGAATGGCCTTCTGCTGCACCTGATCGGCGTAGTGCGCGACATGGGCGGGGTTCGGCGAGGCGGTATAAACTTCACTGACAAACGCCGGGCCGCCGACCCTGCCGATCAAGTCGCGGTCGTAAAGAAGCTGCGTCAGCGACACGGGATCCACGAGTTTTCCGGCATCGAATTGCCGGATGATCATATCGTAGAGCATCGAGTGGGCCTCGACGTTGAAGTGGTCCGGCGTAAGCTTTTCCATCGCCAGGCCCACGGCGAAATCCGGGGCCTGCATCATGCAGGAAAGCACGCAGCGCTCCATGTCCACGGCGCTGGGCATGGGCCGGGCGGGATCGTAGAGAGCGCTGGCGTCCGACGGTTTTTTTTTCCCCGGTCCCTGAAGCCGCGGGCCTTTGCCGGAGGAATCACCGGGGAAGGGCACGGGGGAGGAGGAAGAGGGTGGATTGTCGGACATTCCGGGAGCATGAATCGGGTGGCCTGTGAGGCAAGCGCCTCCGCCGCAAGACGTGCTAGATTCGACTTACGCTTTCCGAAAAAGTTGTGAACAACAGGCTGGTGAATAACCGGCGAACAACGAGCGAAGACACGGGGCGAATGACGGGGAATAACCCGGGAATTACCGGTGAAACGGACGAAGCAGACCTGCGAAACGCGGCGCAAATACCGGCTGACATCGCGCCTGGCGCGCTACACTCGCGGCCATGACTTCCCCGGCAGACGCCGCGCCTCCCGCCCCATCACCCTTCCACTGGAACCGCTGGTCGGTTTTCTTTTCCCTCACCGGGCTGGCGGCACTCGTGCCGAGTTTCTTCCTGCCAGCCATGCTGGTGGCCAATGCTCTGGAAGGCCCCCGGCTCTTTTCCGTCATCACCGGCATCCGGGAACTCTGGCGCAATGATCACGAATTCCTCGCCGGTCTCATTCTGGTCTTCAGTGTGGTCTTCCCCATCCTGAAGCTCCTCATCTCGCTGCTCTGTGCGTCAGGCACTTCGTTCATCCCGCGACGGAAGCGCAACGTTCTTGTCTGGCTCGCCTCATGGACGGCGAAGTATTCCATGCTCGATGTGCTCGTTGTCGCCGTGCTGGTGATGACGGTGAAAGTCGGTGACTACGTCCACGTCGAAGCGAATCAGGGCATCTATCTCTTCTGCTTCGCGATCGTCTGTTCGGCCATTGCCGGCGCGTTGCTGGAGATGGCCCTGCGGCGTGAACATCATGCGCCGGCAGTGCAGCGCCGTGCATGGAAACGC
>JANNVM010000793.1:0-7127 GCA_031414455.1 Verrucomicrobiota bacterium | reverse complement strand
ACCGCAGTGAGCAATCTGTTCTTTAATGGAAAAGGCGAATCGCGCCTGACCCTTACGAGGAATCCGGAAGTGAAGGAATCGCATTTTGTCGAACAGAGCAGCAAAGCTCTCAAGGAACAGGCCCGTGCCCTCATGCAAGCTGTCAAAGTCAGCGAAGCACTCACAGTGGGCGGTGCCGGAAAAGCCGGCCAGGACGCTTCGCCAGTCGATTCCGGAGAAATCATCACGACCGCGGAGGCCTCCATTCTTATTCCGGACGGGGACGCCCTGCTTCGTGAAGCCATTGATTCGGTAGCCCACACTTTCATGAGCCAGTCGCCCTCGGTGGAACTGATTCTCGCAGCCCAAAAGGCCGTGTTCAATTTTAACCAGGCGCGGCTCAAGCGGGCACCGGAAGCGCAATCCGTCACCGCCGTCGCCGAGGCCCTCGAACTGCTCCAAAGCGGCATCTCCGTCCATGGCTCGGACCGGGTCTATCAAATCGAACGCCTCGAGCCCAATCAAGCCGATGAACTCGTGCACCTCCTCGCCATGGAGGACAAGGCCGGGCTGATCTTCCGCCCCAATACCGACCACATTTCAGGCTCGCTGCTGGAATTGGCTGTTAAAGCCCGCGACTACCGCAATGCCGAACTGCTCATCAGTCTGTGGACCACGGCCAAACTTTCAGCATCCAGTGCCGCCGACGTGAATGGCGCTGTCCGCAAGGTCATTGAATGGGCCAACGGCGAAGGAGCCCGCCAGCGCATCTCCGTCGGCCTGCCCTCCCTAACCTCAGAGGAATATAAGAATGCTTCGGCCCTCCTGAGCATCCAGAATGGCCAGCTCACATGGAAGCCCGGGGAAGAGGGTTACCGCACCTGGCTGCGCCGGGTCAATCCTGACCCCAAGGGTGATGCCAAACGCATCGCCGGAATTTACGATGACGCCCGCAAGGCCGGCGCCATCCCACAGGGGAAAGTGGAAGGCCTTGCCGACGCGGTGCGCTTGATCAATTCAGGCGTCCGCTCCGGCGCCGGCACCCGCTCCACGCTTTTCAGCACCGGCAACCTGTCAGTGGATGAACTCCGCGCCGCAGCGCGTTACCTCCGCTACGAAAGCGGCGCGGTGAGCGTGGTGGAGCGCTAAAACCCCGGGCAGCCCGTGCTGCAGGGCATTCGAAACAGGCGCGGCGGCTCCGGGTCATTCCCGGTTTTCAGCAGAGGAACTGTCTGGATTGAGGATGACCTCAGCATACTCCAGCGCCCACTCCTTCATATAGCGGACACGCCGGGGTACGATTCGATAGACGATGAGCGCAGGATTGTCCGGCGTGCCGAGGTAGCGGCGCAGCAGCGGATTGGTCTGCCAGATATCGGACAACACCGCGGTGTCTGTCACCACTTCCGCCACTCCGGTGATACGCACCTGGTCATGTGAGGAATCCAAATAGCAAAGTTCCACGTTCGGATTCGCCGCAATCTCAGCGGTCTTGCCGTAGCTGCGGAGGTTCGCCACATAGACCGTAAATCCATCCACTTTTACCGGCGACACCGGACGCACGCGCGGCTGCGCACCGTCCATCGTGGCCAGCATGGGAAATTTAGCATCCGCCATCACCTTGCGGGCGAGAGCGGGAAGGTCGGAGGCGGGCGGTGCGGCGGGGGGATTCATGGGAGTGGAAATCGCGCTGCTCTCAACGGCTTTGCAGCCACAGGACAAGGGCATTGTAACCCGCGTGGACGAGAATGCAGACGGAGAGCCGGCCGGTGCGCTCCATAATCCAGGCATTCACCGCCGCGAGGCTGAAGACGGCGATGGAGCTTTGCATGGGATGCACGGCGGTGAAAAACAGACTGCTCCACAGCAGGGACCACGCCCATCCGTGCGTGCGCCGCAGGCCATGATAGACAAGGCCGCGGAAGATGAATTCCTCACACACCGGCGCGACGAGACAGACGAGCGCCACAAGTCCGAGCCAGCTTCCCGTGTCGCCGGCTTCGGGCAGCGCGGCGCGGCTTTGGCGAACGGTTTCGGCGGTGAGCGGCATCCATTCCAGCGCGCGCAGCCAGAGGCAGCCGATGCCGCACGCGGCCCCGAGCCCGGCGGCGGCGAGCAGAAAGGACCGGGCCGGCGGCGCAGTGTTGTCAGGCAGTATGCGGACCTTTTTTCGTGTCAGGAGCCAGAAGGTGAGGACCGCGACGATGGCCGCGGCGATGGCACTGGCGGCGGGAAGAATGGCGGCGGGCGGCGCGCCGGACACGACGGCAATAACAAGGCCGAGGCCCTGGAGCGCGAAGTATCCGTAGGCCGCAAGCTGTCCGTGCATGAGGTAGAGCCGCGGAGGCGGATCCTCCGCAGGCTCCGTTAGGAAAGGAAGCTCGGCGTTCAGTTTCTGCCAGACGCTAACATCCAGCGCTCCGAGGAGCACGAGCTGCACGCAGAGCACCCACACATCCCCCGCGAACACCGCCTGGCCTGCCGCAGCGCTGAGCGCAAGGGGCAGCCATGCGGCCCACTGGCGAAAGTGAACCGTCGTTTCGGAAATGATGGACGACCCCATCGTGCGGAGGCCCACACAGAGGTCGGCGATGATCGCGACGAGGATAATCAGAAACGGCAGCCGGTAAAGCACACCGCCGGCCATCTCCGGCCGGACAATCATGGCGGTGATCCCCAGCAGCACCGCCAGTACCGCCGCCGCTGCGCCCCAGATGCGGCTTTTCACCCGCAGGGAATCCGCCAGCGGCCGCGGCAGACTGAGCAGCAGCCAAAGTGTGCGCAGTTCTGTGTTCATCGCCACCTGGGACGCGATCAGGACCATGTAGGCGCAAATGCCGTAAATTGCGGAAGCGATGGCCCCGGGGCTGCCCAGCGCACTCTCCGCGAATCGCCCGCTGGTTTGAAAATACATCATCAGCACCATGATGAGCGGCGCGAGCAGCACCTGGACCATCACCGTGCGCTGGCGGACGAGCATGAGCATCTCCTTGCCCACGAGGCCGGAGAACCGGGTGCGTGCCGGTGGTGATGCCGTTCCGGCGGAGCCACGCGCGGTTTCCAGTCCGGGCTCGAGACCAAATCGCGTCATCCGCGAGCAGAAAAACACGCTTCCCGCGCAAAGCCCCAGCGTCACCGCCGCCGCGATGCTCCACTGCGCACCGTAAGTCGTCAGGCCCTGCCCAAAGCCGGCGGTAAAGGGATTCCAGAAAAACCAGTCAGGCAATCTGTCCGCCGCAGCGAGTAGTAACCGCAGCAGCGACGGTGTGCCGCCGCCATAGAGCACGATAACCATGAGCAGGGTGCCCGCCGCGGCGCACAGTCCGCCGATCGTGCCGCGCCGCCGCCGCGGGCATTTCTGCAGGAGCAGCACCTCCACGGCGATCCGCACCGCGGCGACCGCGAGCGCTATAATAACGCCGAAGGCAAGCCCCCAGCCCATGCTGCTCCAGAATGAACTGCCGGAATGGAAGAGTATAATTCCCGGGAGCATGGACAGCAGCGGCAGCGACGCACCGTCGAATAAACACTCACTCAACTTCGACGTGAAGAGCACGGGCCGCGGCACGGGGAATTCAAAGAGCCACGCCAGCGAGGGTTCGGGCCGGCTCACCTGCCGCGACAGGATGCCAATCGCAAAGAGCAGCGTGCCGGTACCGGCGACGAGCATGATGAGCGCGGCCACTTTGTCCGCCGTGCGGCGCGTGCCGGCATTCATGTGCTCCAGGGCATTGCCGCCGATGGGATCGCTGCGCCGGCGCGCGGATTCCTCCGCAGCCTTTGCAGTGGCCGCGACCGGTGACGTCTCCGGCTGCCGCTCCTTGAGCACGCCATACATGGCACGCTGGAATGACGTGTTCATCATCATGACGAACGCGGCCATCATGTAAGCCATGAACAGCCACGCGAGGATGCTTCCGGCACGGATGCCCTGCTGGCGATGCGCGGTGGCGGTGCGCTCCGGCTCCGGCAGGCCGAGCTTCCTGCGCTTCGCTTCGGCCTTTTTCTGCTTCAGGAAAATGTAGCGGTTCCCAAAGCGCCGCACCGAGGTGCGCGCAAAGAGCCAGAGCAGTCGCGGTGGAGAAGGACGGTGCATACGTCAGACGGCGGCGCTCTCCGTGAGGTCGAAGAACAACTGCTCCAGGCTGTGACCCTCGCCGTGGTTCGCGCGCAATTCCGCCAGCGTGCCCTCCGCTGCGATCGCTCCTTTCCTCACAATAGC
This sequence comes from Verrucomicrobiota bacterium, assembly GCA_031414455.1. GTDB lineage: Bacteria > Verrucomicrobiota > Verrucomicrobiia > Verrucomicrobiales > V1-33 > V1-33. Next base: position 2,926 of record JANNVM010000793.1, on the reverse strand, counting down.
CACGCGGTCACAGAGCTTCTCCGCCTGATCAAGGAGGTGCGTGGAAAAAAAGACCGTGCGTCCCGCGGCCACCGTTTCCTTCATCAGCGCGTGCAGCACCACCGTGGAGTGCGGATCGAGCCCGTTCGTCGGCTCGTCGAGAATAAGCAGCGGCGGCTCGTGAATCATGGCGCAGATCAGGCCGAGCTTCTTCTTCATGCCGCGCGAATAGTTCTCCGCGAACTCCTCCAGCGCACCCGCAAGCTGAAGCCGTTCCGCCAGCGCCGCGCTGCGCTCCTCTATCACAGCGACCGGCAGTCCGCGCATCTCGCCACAGAAACGGATGATTTCGCGCCCGCGCATGAAGTCATAAAACACCGGCTCATCCGGCAGATATCCGACCAGCGTTTTCACAGCCACACTGTCGTGGAACGCGTCCATGCCGCACACGGTGACCGTCCCCTCCGTGGGTTTCAGCAGTCCCATGAGCAGTTTGATTGTCGTTGTCTTCCCCGCTCCGTTAGGCCCCAGCAGCGCAAAAAGACAGGCGGGCGGGATTTCCAGGGAGAGTCCGTCCACCGCAGTGAATCCGCCGAAGCGTTTCACCAGCGAGCGGATGGAGACGAGTGAGGTGACGTGGGCCATGCGGCGACAACGTGATTGAGCCCGCGGATGCTGACCAGTAAAATCCGCCGGCGGATGCATGGTGCGCGGAGAGGGATTCGAACCCCCGACCATCTGTGTGTAAGACAGACGCTCTACCGCTGAGCTATCCGCGCCAGGCTTGAAGCGGCGCGATCATTCCATGCCCCGGAGGAGGCGCAAGTGGTTTGGCGAAGCAGTGTTGCGGCCCCGGGAGGGGACTACCCCTCAATCTGCTCGGGAAACGGGCAGCCGGGACAGCCGCCTTCCCCGGCCAGACAAAAATCCTCGTAGATCTGCAGGAGGGCCTGGTGATGCCAGAGTTTGGCGGAGAATTTCTTCGCGCGTTCGGCACTTCCGAAGAGGCGGAGCCCGGCAATGTTCGTCTTCGTACTCTCCACGGGCGCGGGCAGCTTGAGGTAGCGCGACCAGAGTTCCTCCCGGCCGGGGACGAGCAGTGGATAGACGAGATTGGCCAGGATGTCGCGGATGCGCTGTGCGCCAAGGAGCGCGAGTTTCACCGGCGAAGCTTTTGCCGTGAGAGTATAGTGGCTGCTCCAGTAAGGATGGGTAAGGCTTTCGAGATGCGCGGTGAAGGCCTTCTCATGAAATGCGGCGGGCTCAAGGAGCCGGCGAATCTCTTTCCAGTGAACGGCGACCTGCCAGAGTGCGGCGATGCGGCGCTGGGGGTGATTGACGGGACGGGTGCCGGAAAGCGTCCACTTCACAGGGCGCGCGGGTGCGCCGGGGGTGAGTTCGGCGCGGTATTTCCACCAGCTTTGCCAAAGGCCGCGCAGCCATGCGCGGGTCGCCTCGTCGCCGTGATCCGCTTCACGTCCGTCAAGAAAGCCGGCGATACCGTAAAGCAGCGCCTCCGCATCGCCGGGGCGTTTTTGCAGGAAGCGCAGCGGCAGACGCTGGGCGAGCACGCTCATCGGCAGCTTGTTGCGGCTGTAGCCGAGAGCCTCGGCGATGCCCTGAAAAATGACCTGATCCAAACCATGAATGCCGGCGATCCGCTGCCAGCGCCGGGCCTTCCGCTCCAGCCGGTAGCGCGCGGCGTCTTCCATGATTTGCCGCACCCGCTCCCCGGGCAGAGATGTCAGGCTTTGCACACAGCGGCCCGGCCTCGCCGGCGCGCTGCGCTCGTCAGTGCCGGGATCGCAGGCCGCCATGTCGAGATGCACCTGGGGAACTTCCCGGTTCTCCGCGGTGCGGGTGAAAAACGCACCGCCGCCGCGGTGTGCCAGAAACAAATGCAGGACGGTGTCGTTGTAGGCGGGATTGGCGAAGTGCCCATGCGCCTCCCAGTCGCGGAGCGAGGGATCAAGTTCGATGCTGCCCCGGCGGGCGGTGCCCGCAATTTCCACGACGCAGTCGCGAAAGTCAGGACCAGCGCCGTGATTCCACCAGCCGAAGTCCACGATGCGAACCGGCTCACCGGCACTGGTGACAAACTCGCGTCCGAAATCTCCGGAGAACCAGCGGCTCTGCCAGGTGAGTTCATCAGGCTCCGGAGGGTCTTCGGGAAAAAGCTCCGGTTCGCCGATGCGGACCCGCGCAGCGACCTGCAGGAAGCTGAGGTAACGCTCTGCTGCAGGTGACGAAAAAACAACCGGTGGCATGACGCTCACTTCGTTTCTTTAATCTGCTGCACCCACGCTTTGGACGCAGCCGCTTCAGGCGCGGCGGGAAATTTTTCCACAAGAGCGTTGAGTACTTTCGTGGCCTGCCTCGTGTCGTCGCCCCGGCGCAGGGCGTCGGCCGTCAGAAACTGGATCAGCATTCTGTCCACCGGATCAGTCGCCGCTTTTTCCGCAAGTTCAAACCACGGCTTCGCCGCCGGCCAGGGCTTCACGCCGCCGGCCTGCGCGTGCAGCGCGAGATATTCGTAGATGGCCGGACTCTTCAATTTCTCTGCAGCGCGCGCGAGGTTCTCATTGAGCGCGGCGGTTTCCTCCGGCTTGCTCCAGCGCTGCGCGGCGAGGCGCAGGGCCTTATAATCCGCATCCCGCTTTTTGTCACCGGCACCGGGTGCCGCGGCAAACGGCCGGTAGAGAGGGTCACCCAGCACCGTGCTCATCCAGGACAGCACCGGCGTGCTCATCCATGCGGCCTCCGCCAGCGTGTAACCATCAAGCAGCCGGGCGGTTAGGGTGTCAAACGCGGTGGTATATGCCAGATACGGCTCAAAGACATTGCCCACCGTCGCGCACGCGCCCTTCGCCAGCATCGGAGCGCACCAGTTCTGTTTGGGATTCGTCAACTGCGCCGCGCTGAACGATTGAATGTGACAGGCCACCGC
>JANNVM010000792.1:0-5833 GCA_031414455.1 Verrucomicrobiota bacterium | reverse complement strand
GCGGGAGAAAAGTGAAGATGCGCGGCGGGATTGTCAGTTGCGCTGCTCGTGGCCGCGGCTTCTCTCGGCGGCCATGAACCGCACCGCCCTCGCCATAACCGCTCATCCTGATGACATCGAATTCAGCATGGCCGGCACGCTCCTGCTTCTCAAGCAGGCCGGATGGAGCATTCACTGCTTCAACGTCGCCAACGGATCACTCGGCAGCACTGTGATGAACGCGGCGCGCACGATTACGGTCCGCCGCGCTGAAGCGAAGAACGCCGCGAAGGTCATGGGGGCCACCTGGCACCCGCCGGTCTCCAGCGACTGCGAAGTCATCTACGGCCTGCCGCTTCTTCGCAAAGTCGCCGCCGTCGTGCGGAAGGTGAATCCTTCCATCGTGCTGACCCATGCGCCGCAGGATTATATGGAGGATCACATGGAAACCTGCCGGCTCGCCGTGACGGCATCCTTCTGCAAAAACTTCCCCAACTACCGCAGCACGCCGCCCACCAAACCGGGCAGCGGCGATGTCACCGTTTATCACACCATGCCTCACATGTTGAGCACACCTCTCGGCGAACGTGTGCATCCGGAAGCGTACGTGGATGTGACCAGCGTCATGGAACAAAAGACCGCTGCGCTCGCCGCCCACGCCTGCCAAAAGCAGTGGCTCGATGAAACTCAGGGCATGGATTCCTTTTTGCTCACCATGAAGAGCTTTATGACCACGCTGGGGAAGGAATCGAAGAGGTTCCGTTTCGCCGAAGGCTGGCGGCGGCATCTTCATGCCGGCTTCTGCGCCGCGGGAGCCGATCCGCTCGCCACGGCACTGGGGAAGAAGTATTTGCAGCGCGATGGGTGACCAGTTTGTCCTCGCGGTCCGGATAAAGCCGAAGCGATGCGTGCCGGTGGTGTTGAATGCCAACCCCGCCGCTGCCGTCAGGATGCTGGACGGCGGCAGCGGCTGCAGGAGCAGGTGGAAAAGAGGTTCCTGATCAGGGCTGAATGCTAAACTGGAGATTGAAGAAGATACATGCGACCGGGTGTTCTGGCACAGGGCTTGTAGTGGAGCCGGTCGCCATTGCCCTGCCACTCGATAACATCATGAAAACCTTCCGCTGCTTCGGAGCCTTCGTGCTCTGCGCCATCTCTACCTTGCTGCTGGCTGTCCCGCCGGCCCACGCCGCACCGGGCGGCACCCATGGCGTGAGGTCGGGTTCAACTCCTGCTCAGCCTTTTCTCACAGTCCTCCCAGACCCGCAGCGGGCTGCGCGATCGATTGAAAGCGCAGGAGACGGACAGCGTCGCGGTCGCGGACGGAGGCGAGCGGCATGACGCCGAGGGCGAGCAGGTTTTCGGCGACGCGGTCGGTCAGGAGGATTTCGCCGCAGGGCGTTAGTTTCTTTTCGCCGGATTCGGTGAAAACGTGGACGGGCAGGCCGGTGACGGCGGCATTGCCGGGCGGGGAGAAACCCCAGCCTTCATCGCGCCATGCGTTGGCAAGGAGCAGTGTGGCGATGAGCGCCGGGTTTCCCCAGAGCAGGGCATCCTGCTCCACTGCGGGCGGCATTTCCTCGAGGGCAAAATGATCGATCTCGTCCATGCCCCGGCCGTAGGGGAGCCTCAGCAGGAAGTGCGGCGCGACGAGACCGGCATGGTTCGCCTCCGGAGAATTCCGCAGGCTCTGCCATGCGGCATTCGGTTCGCTTTCACTGATTCGCGCCTGCGCGGCTTCCAGAAACTGCGGCCCGGCCCCGGCGATGAAGGGTAATCCGGCCGTCGCGGCGATTCTCGCCAGTCTCGCCAGGAGGTCCGCATCGTCGTCGTTAGGCTCAAACGAAAAGAGCCCGGCGACGACCGTCCATGGTCGCGCGCCGACAGGTTGTTCCGCGATGATTTCGTAAATCGCACTGGCAGCAAGATCATCCGCGGCCCGCAAATCAGCAGCCAATTCGGCGCGCGATACGTCGAGCAGATACACTTCGAGGGATTCGTCAGTGTCCAGATTCCGCAGGAGAAAATCCACGCCGTGCCATGCGGCTTCGAGTGCTTGAAAATGCGGATGGTGCAGAAGCGCACGCATTTGGCCGCTGACGGCATTGTCGAAGGCCGCGATCGTTTCCGCCTGCCTCGGATCGGGACCGGACATGACATGAGAGGCCACCGCCTGTTTGATCATCGCCGCCGCCGCGGCTGCCGGCGAGTGTGAGGGTGATGATGCCGTCGCCGCAGACAGGCCCGTGAGCTGGCTCCAAAGGTCAGCCGCTGAGGTTTGTGCCACCGGCTCAGCGGAACCTTGCGGCACCACCGTGGCCAACATGGTCGCGAACGTCGCGGGATTGGCTAGTTCAGCTCGCATCTCCCGGTGGGGCGCGAAGAATTCATTCTGCTCCCAAATGCGGTCGGGATGAAAGTCCTCGAGCTTGTTAAACAGCAGCGCAATCTTTTCGCCGCGGGGGAGTTCCAAATCCAGCCGGGGGGCGATCCTCGCCAGCGTAGCGTCGAATGTGTCGAGATCCACCGGTCGGGGTTTGCGGCCCCGGACGGATGTGGTGACGCCGCGACTTTCGCGTCCGGAGAAGTCACCTGCAAGGAGAATGCGGAAGGGCGACTCGTCGGAACGCTGGGTTGCGGGGCGGGTACCGGATACGCTCAGTTCCGGATTTCCAAATGAGAATCGGTCAGGCATGTGGTGATTATGAACCGTCCGCAGGCGGATCGCCAGCCAAATCCCCTTGGGGGGCGCGCACCTGTGAATCAGCCCGGGGGCTCCGCGTTACGTCAAAATCCCCTTCACGACATGTCCATGAACGTCGGTCAGGCGATAATCCCGTCCCTGAAACCGGTAGGTAAGTCTTTCGTGGTCGATTCCCAGCAGATGGAGGATGGTGGCCTGGAGGTCGTGGACGTGGACTTTATCGGTGGCGACGCTGAAGCCGAGTTCATCAGTTTCGCCATAACTGAATCCTTTTTTCACGCCGCCTCCGGCGAGGAAAAGGGAATAAGCATCCGGGAAGTGGTCGCGGCCGAGAACCTGACTGCCGGCGGTGCGGCCTTCGCGGAACGGCGTGCGGCCAAACTCGCCGCCCCAGATGATGAGCGTATCGTCGAGCAATCCGCGCTGCCGCAGGTCCCGGATGAGCGCCGCCACGGGTTTGTCCGTGCGTTTCATCTTATCCGTTAGTCCCCCGCGAATGTCTTCGGCCGGGTTGGTTCCGTGGAAATCCCAGCCCCAGTCGAAAAGATGCACAAAGCGGACGCCCTGTTCGAGCAACCGGCGGGCCAGCAGGCAATTGTTGGCGAAACTGGAGTCACCCGGATTGGCACCGTAGTCGTCCAGCGTCGCGGGCGATTCCTTCGCAATGTCCATGACTTCCGGGACGCTCGTTTGCATACGGAAAGCCAGTTCATACTGCGAAATGCGGGTGGCGGTTTCCGGATGACCGAGTTCATCGGCCTGGATCTGATTGAGATCATTGAGTGCATCCAGCGTTTTGCGGCGCAGGCTGCGGTCCATCCCCGGGGGATCGCTGACATAGAGGACGGGATCTCCTTTGCTGCGGCACTGCACACCCTGGAAGACCGAGGGGATGAATCCCGTACCCCAGCAACTCTGGCCGCCGCTGGGCTGCACTCCGCTGCTGATGAGCACCACAAATCCCGGGAGGTTGTCATTTTCGGAGCCGAGTCCATAAGTGACCCACGATCCCATGCTGGGCCGGCCCTGGCGGGGCGATCCGGTGAAGAGCAGCAGCTCTGCGGGAGCATGATTGAACTGCTCGGTGAACATGCTCTTGATGACGCACATCTCATTGGCCACCGACTGAAAATTCGGCACGGCATCGGACATCCAGATGCCGCCGTCACCATGCTGTGTAAAGGTGCGGGGCGTCCCCATCAGTTTCGGAGTGCCGGAGGTGAAGGCGAATGTCTTGCCCTTCACAAACTGGTCCGGCGCATCCTGACCGTTTCGTTTCACCAGCTCCGGCTTGTAGTCGAAAATGTCGAGGTGCGGCGGCCCTCCTGACATTTGCAGGTAAATGACGCGCTTCACTTTGGCGCGGGCTCCGGCGGGCTTTGACGAAAAGGGATTGGCACCGGCAGTCGCCGCCGCGCTTTTTCCACCGTGAAGCGCGTGCATGGCGACGGCTCCGATGCTGAACTGGCGCGCCGCCGTCAGAAACTGGCGGCGGGTCTGGTGCTGAAGGGATTCGAGGAGAGGATTCATGTAAATGAGAATCAGTTAGCGTTTCATCAGAGTTTCGTCGAGATTGAGCAGGACTCCGCAAACCGCGGACCATGCGGCGTATTCCGCGACATCAGCGCCGGGCGGCACCGAACCGATGGGATTGGTGGCCATCTCGACTGCCTTTTTTGGATCCGCTTTGTACACGGCCAGAGTATCCCCGTGGAGTGTGAGGATTCGCCGGCGCTCTTTTTCGGAGGGCTGCCGGGAGAGCACGATGCGGAACGCCATGGTGATTTTTTCCTCCGTGGTGGCCGCTGCGGACAACCGTCGCGCGAGGGCCTGCGAAGCCTCGACAAAAACGGGATCGTTGAGAGTGACGAGGGCCTGAAGGGGAGTGTTCGTCCGGCCCCGTCGGATGGTGCACGTCTCGCGGCTCGGGGCGTCGAACGTGGACATGGAGGGATAGGGACTGGTCCGTCGCCACTCGGTGTAGAGCCCCCGGCGGAAGCGGTCTTGTCCGCCACTGGTCTGCCAGTCGAGTCCGCCGCCGAAGGCAGCGGAAAGCCCCATGGACGGCCGCGGCGGCCGGACCGAGGGGCCAAACATTTCAGGCGAGAGCAATCCGCTGACGGCCAGCGCCTGGTCCCGCACCATTTCCGCACTCAGGCGGAAGCGTGGCCCGCGGGCCAGCAACCGGTTTTCCGGGTCGCGCTCCGCGGCACCGGGTTCCACTTTTGAGGACTGCCGGTAGGTCGCCGAAGTCGTCAGCAGCCTGACAAATTTCTTGAGGTCCCACTTTGTCCGGATCAGTTCCGTGGCGAGCCAGTCCAGCAGTTCGGGATGCGAGGGCAGCTCGCCCTGGGATCCGAATTCCTCACTGGTCCGGACGAGGCCCATCCCAAAAATCGATTCCCAATAGCGGTTGGCAATGACGCGCGGCGTGAGCGGGTTCTTCTCATCCACAAGCCATCGGGCGAGGGTGAGCCGGTTCGCGGGAGCACCGGCGGGCAGCGGATGAAACGCGGCGGGAACCCCCTCCATCACTTCGTCTCCGCGCAACAGATAGTCTCCGCGCAATTGGACCTGCGTCTTGCGCCGCTGGCCGGCGGGAAGTTCCTGAAGCACGGGCACGGTTACCGGCTGCAGGGATTCGATCTGTTTGCGCAGTTCCGCCACCCGGCTGCGTTCCGCCGCCAGTTCCGGAGCGATGGTGCTCACATAGTATTCCGCGATCCGTTCCTGCTGCGCCGCGGAACGCTGCGCGGAGGGAACGGAGATCACCGCCGCGAGGTCCGCGGGAATTTCAAACCGCTTCGCCGCCGCCGGGTCGTTTGTCAGGCTCAGGCGGAACCGTCCCAGGGTGTGGTTCGCGAACGGCGATTGCTGCTCGATGCTGATGCGCAGTGTGGATCCGGCGGGAAGCTCCACCGGAGACTCAGAGGCGAGGATCAGCTCGTGCGGTTTGCCGGGTTGCCCTCCGATGGCCCAGCCCCGTTGCGGCCCGCGGGTTTTCTTCTTCCGTTTTGGGGTGGCGGCAGGATTGTCAGTGATCACGGCGTCCTCCTCAAAATCCGGCTGGTTATAATCCGCCGCCGCATCCGTGAAAACAATCTCCCGCTGCCCGTTCAGATCGAACGGCACGGATTCCGCCGCCGGATT
>JANNVM010000791.1:0-3686 GCA_031414455.1 Verrucomicrobiota bacterium | reverse complement strand
TGACATCCGCGCGGCGTTGAAGCTGGCGAAGGAGAGCCAGCGGCCCGTCTTTCTCTTCACGCACGACGGCCGCATGTCCGTGGGGCGATGCTGAGGGGGTGCGTTCGCGTTGAGGGCGGGTCCGCTCTCCGATGAAAAAGTGGTCAGGCTGCTGAATGCACACTTTGTCAGTGTCTTCGTCTCCAACGAGGATTACTACGGCGACACCGCGACCGTGCCCGGGGAGGAGCGGGCGGAGCTGCAGCGACTGCACCGCGAGGGCCAGGAGGCAAAAATGTCCACCGGCAGCGTTCACACCTGGCTGCTAAGTCCGGACGGGAAACTCCGCAACACTCAGCATGTCGCGGAAGCCGCCGCGCCGGGTAAACTCCTCGCGGCGCTGGAAGCCATGAAGGCGAAGTATCCGACTCCCGCGGGTCCGCCGCTCGTGGTGCCTGCGGTCTTGAGCCGGCCGGCCAAACTCGCGCCCGGCAGCGTCGCCGTTCACATCACCGCGCGGCGTGACGGCCGTGGAAGCTGGGGGGAATTCCCCGGCGAAAACTGGCCGGTCTTCACGCCGGACGAGTGGCAGACACTCACCGCAGTGCCCGCCGGCAAGAATCCCGGCGACACCTGGCAACTCGACGCCGCCCTCACGCGCCGCATTCTGAATCACTTCCACCCGCAGACCGAAGACTGCTCCGACAAGGACCGCAATGATCTCCAGACCGCCACGCTCACCGCCGCGCTGGAAAAGGGCGGCGCCATGGCCTTGTCAGGACAGGTGAAACTGCGCCGCTCGTTCTATCCGGGCCGCAAGGACCTCACAGAATGCCGCGCCTCGCTGGAAGGCTTCATCCGCGGGGGCAGGATTGTAATCGTGACGCTCGACGACGCGCGTTTTGGCAAAGAAAAATTCTTCGCCGCCGCCACGGGTCTGGCTCCCTGAGTCAGGCGTCCGCCGCGTAGTCCACGCTCACCAGATACAGTCCGTCCGCCGGTGCCGTGTGATGGCTTTTCTCCCCTGGCGGTGCGGTTAGTAAATGCGCCAGCCATGAAAGCGGCTCACGGCCCCGGGCCACCCTCACCATGCTGCCCGTGAGCAGGCGCACCATCTTATAGAGAAAGCCGCTGCCGTGAAATGTGAGGGTGATAAGCGGTGCCGCGTGCTCCAGTTTCACTCTGAACAACTCCCGCACCTTGTCGCGGTTTGCGTCTTTGCCGTCGCAGCGATTGGCCGCGAATGCCGAGAAATCACGCCGGCCCTCACACAACCGGCACGCCGCTTCCAGCCCCGTAAAGTCCATGCGGTGCGGCATCTGCCATGCCAGTCCGGCCTCCAGCGGCGGCAGCACTTCATCGTTCCAGATGCGATAGCGATAGGTCTTCCCCGCCGCCTGGAATCGCGCATGGAATTCGTCCGCCGCACGCGCCACCGCCAGCACCCGAATGGCGGGAGGCAGCTGCCCATTCAGCGCCCGCCGCCACGCCGCCACATCCATGCGACAAGTGTCAGGCACATCAACATGCGCCACCTGCCCGAGCGCATGAACCCCGGCATCCGTCCGGCCGCTGCCATGCACCGCGACCGGCTGCTCCGTTTTCAGAATCCGCCCCACCGCCGCCTCAAGGAGATCCTGTACGGTATTGCCCCCCGGCTGACTCTGCCATCCGGCAAAGGGACGCCCGTCGTAGGCAATGGTGAGGCGCACGCGCATAACTTCCCGCGGTAGTGCAGGAACGGCGGAGCGCAAGCCACCGCCGGAAGCGAACTGCAGGCAGAATTCCTCCCAGGAGGGCAGCAGGACGGCTGCGATTACCGGGTTCCGGCGATAATAGTATTTACTTTGTCGTCACATCATTTACTTTGTGAATACAAAATCACTCCTATGACAAATCTCCCTAGAGAGCACTCCGCCATGTCCTATGGCAAACCCGGTCATTTAGAAACCCCTGTCGTGCCCCAATCCGCAGACCGCCCGGCCCGTCGCCACATCTCTCTCCACGCCCGGGGCTGGTGGTGCTGGAATAACCTGTGTCGCCTGTTTCTGCTCAAAGTCTGGTTCCAACTAGCGGTCGTGCTTTCTGTCATGGGCTGGTGGCTCATGCGGAGGGACAGTCCTTCCACGCTGGCCGCAGTCGCGATCACCCTGGTGCTCAGTTCATGGATGATGAGCCGCGAACGCATCCGACGCAGCCTCGCGGGCGATCACGCGTCGTCGAGGCTGGGCGGTCGCGTGGACGACGACTGGTCCTCCTTCGAGCGCCGGCTGCTGTGCCTTGACGAAATCAATCACAAACGCAATGCCCAGGAGCGGAAGGACCGGACCGCCTGCCGCATCGGCATCGTATGCACCGTGCTGGCGGGAATCGTGGCCGTAGCGGGGTTTAGGAATTGAGAGGGCGACCACTGCGGACGGCAGCGTTGCATTTCTCAAGGCGGGGCTTATTCTCCCCGCCATGACCACACTCACACTGACGCTTGATGACCAGGCCGCCCGCAAGGCGCGGCAGGCGGCCCGCCGTCGTCAGGCTACTCTTGAGGATTTGGTGCGTCAGTTTGTGGAGAAGCTGGGACGCTCGGAATCTGATGCCAACGCTACCCCGGGCGAGGCGGCGGCTCTGCATATGGAGGCGCTCTTTCGCCAACTGAGCCGCCCCCTCGGCGGCAAGGGATACACCACGCGCGATGAACTCTATGAGCGCCACCGGGTTTCTTGATACCAACGTCATCGTTTATGCGCACGATACGGCGGACCCCGCCAAACAGGGGGTGGCCCAGCAATTGATCACCGATGCCATGCGGCAGGGCGACGGAGCCATTTCCGCTCAGGTGCTCGGCGAATTCTTTCACACGGTGGCGGTGCGCAGGAAACTCATGACCGCCGCCGAGGCCTTGCTGATCATTGAGGGCCTTGAGGCCGGACTCGCTGTCCTGGCGGTGACTCCGTCACTTGTGAAAGAGGCCGTCGCCACGCATCAGCGCTACCAACTGAGCTACTGGGATTCGCTCATCGTCGCCGCTGCGCGTGACGCCGGCTGTACGGAAATTCACAGCGAAGACCTGAACGAGGGCCAGGACTACGGCGGAGTAGTGGTGGTGAATCCGTTTCGCTCACTTAAGGGGGCGAAGCCCTGAATCTTACTTCTCCAGAGCGATGTACCTGTTGGAGAAACTCGATTTGAAGGAACATGGCCCCTGCGAATGCTGCGGGAACATGAGCCGCATGGTTTCCGGTCTGATCTACAACAATGGAGAAGCCCGTGCCGGATATCAGGTTCAGTGGACGATGGGGCAAATCGCTGCTGCATCAAACGCTGATGATGAAGATGCCGCCCGCTTTAAAATGTCCGGGTTTATTGAGGGGAAGAACAGCGCGGAAACCGTGGCGGCTACTCCGCGGATCGTTGTCGTCGGAGTGTGGCTGCTGGGAAGCTTGTTTCTTTTCGCCAGCGTGGCAGTGTTATTGGCAGGCAGCGAAACCGAATGGGCGATAAAAGGGATCTGTGCTCTCGTGGCGGTGGGATCGGTTCTCACCATAGCCCGCTTTACCCGGCGCTATTTCGCCGAAAGAAAGGCGCGGTAGGCAGGCGCCTCATTTCTCCAGCGCCAGTTCCAGCACCTTGTTGAGCCTCGCGACGACGCTGCGCGGGTCTTCGACTAACCCAGCGCTGAGGAGCGCGGTGTCGAGGAGCTGGCCGGCGAT
>JANNVM010000790.1:0-2791 GCA_031414455.1 Verrucomicrobiota bacterium | reverse complement strand
AGTCCAGGCGGACGGGAGGCGGGTGATTTCCGGCAGCATTGCAGAGGTCTCCGGCCGTGGCAGCGGGGAATGCGGCAATAGCCGCGGCCTCCGCGGCACCGCCGTTCTGATCATTCAAATCGAGAAGTTTCGAGGCCGCCTGCGCCGCAATCGCCGGTGATCACGCACGGAGTCACCTTCGATCGTCCGGGCACTGTCAATTCCGTCACTTAACAAGTGAATGGCCAAATCGTCACGAAGTAGAAAACGCTCAATATCGTCACAAAACATAAAAAGACTTTAGGAAAATAAGATCTAAGAAAGGCACCGGAATGCTAACACTAGCACTCCAAAAACCCTCAATATAGATTACAATCCACAAATATGAAATCAATGACCATGAGTCCTCTGCAAATCCGTACTGTCCTTGCTTTGTCCTGCGGCGTCCTCCTGTCCGCCCCGGCGGCATGGGCTGACGGCACGCGCTTTTCCGACTTCGCAGCCCTGCCATCCTCCGCGGGTCCGACTGCGGACGAGGCCACCCCCATCACCTTTGGTAACCCGGCTTTCCAGCAGCGCTCGATCGCTGACAGGGCATCCGAACTCGCGGCCGGCAAACCCAATACGGGTAACTGGGACATGAACACGGTGAACGAGACGGACGGCGAGATTGAAGAGAGCAAAGGCCGCTTTCTGTTCACCGTGTGGGAGACGGGGCAGGCTGGCGTGCAACGCCATGATCTCCTCACCGGGCAGACCGAGTCCATCTGGGTGAGCCCCGCTCCCGGTGGCCATGTCGCTTTTGATGCCTGCTACTGGACGCCATGGGGCACGCTGATCACGGCGGAGGAATCATGGTCCACGGCGGCCGGCGGCTCCACCAGCCCGTATGGCCGCATGTTTGAGTTCGTCAATCCCCTCACTGCGCCGGGGATCGTTGATCCAGTGACCGCTTCGAGCAACGACGGGGCGAACTTCTATCACACGAACGTGGTCCCGCGGGTTTCGCACGAAGGCGTTCAGTTCGACAGCGACGGCAACATGTATTTCATTGATGAACTGAACGGCGGCTGCCTCTATAAGTACACGCCGGCAGCCACGATGGCCAAGGTCAAAGGCGGCCAGGCCAGTTACTTCGCCGCGGGTCAGACCTTCGTGCTGCGGGTGGGCAACGGCAACACGCCGAATGCCACGGGTGCTTACGCATGGGTACCCTTCACAGATGGGAGTGGAGCCGCCCTTCCAGGAACGCTGACCATCACCGACGTCCGCGGCGTCACCTCCGTTGACGGGCGCAATACAACCGATCTGGCGCCGTTCAAAGGCACCGACTACCAGCGCCCGGAAGATCTGCAGATCCAGCGGCTGGGTGACCGCGAATATCTCTACGTCGCGACCACTACCACCCACGAAGTCTATCGGTTGGATTTGAAGCGCCAAACGATTTCGGTCTTTGCGAATCGCAGTTCCATTGATTTTGCGACCGGCCTTGCGGTCGGCAGTGGACTGGCCAACCCGGACAACCTGGCGATCGACCACGAGGGCAACATCTACATCATTGAAGATCGCAACGGCGGCGTGGACAACGACATCTGGTTTGCGAACGATCTGAACCTGGATGGGGACCTCCTTGATGCCAACGAAGGCCTGGCCCGCTGGGCCAGCAACGGCACCCCCGGCTCGGAATTCACCGGCCTCTACTTCGACCCCAAGAACCGCCGTCGCGCCTGGGTCAACATCCAGCATCCCGCCAGCGGCAACGACCGCACCATCGAGATCACGATTCCCTGACACCGCCTGACGGGCTCCTGACTCGTCTCGCTGCCAGATCCGGGCGGCATCCGTGCGAACTGCACGGGTGCCGCCTTTTTTGTGTCACCGCGCCTTTCGCGCGGACCCGAGAGTAACCACCCGCCGTGGTCTGAAAAGTCATCCCGGACCTTAGTCCGCTGCACGCCGGCGGCGGACTAAAGTCCTGGACTACTATCTGTCGAGTTCCCTCGTGAGCTGCTGGAAATCCCCGCGGGATCGCAGCGCATCCAGATCCGGGTGAGTTCTGATGCGGTCGAAGTCTTTGTAACCCTTATCCAAGGCCCGGCGGAGCAACACTACCGCATGGGCCGCGCAGGCATCGGCGCGGGCGCCATCGTCAGCAGCCAGGGGAACACACGAAGCATAAACAGAGGCGGCGCCGTAGATCTCTTCGGCAGTGGCGGCGGGAAACGCGGCGATGGCCGCGGCGTCCGCGGTGGCCCGAACGTGATCCTTCACGTTGAGGAGATTCGAAGCTCTTCTGAGCCGCAGTTGCTGATGATAGTGACCGTCATCCAGTTCGATCGCGCGGCTCCAGTCGTCCAGCGCCTGCGAATAACGTTGCAGACCGCAGAGGGTCATGGCCCGTGTCCAACTGGCCGTGAGCAGCGACTCGCGCGCCTTCTTTACCCGCGAGTCGCGGCGCAGGGCAGTCTCAAGGATTTCGATGCCCTTTGTGATCCAGGGCAGAGACTCTTCCAATTTGCCCTGATCGCCGATCAGGCGGCCCATATTGGAATAAGTGCCGGCGAGCGAGACGGCGTAGTTCGTGCCGGCGGGGGATTCCGCGGCGAGGCGTTCATAGAGCTGAATGGACCGCTCGTACAACGCCTGCGCCTCCTCCGGCCGGTCCAGGGACGAAACCACGGCACCGAGGTTGCTGAGGCTGGCGGCGAGTTCCTGCCGGTGCTGCGGGATCGAAGGAAATGTTTCCGCGAGCTTTTCCTTGATCGCCAGCGCCTCGCGGAAGGCCTTCTCGGCGTCCGCAAAACGGTCGGCC
>JANNVM010000789.1:0-3027 GCA_031414455.1 Verrucomicrobiota bacterium | reverse complement strand
GCGGCACGCTGCCGTCCGGCCTGACTCTTTCGGCAGCCGGGTTGCTGTCCGGCACACCCACTGCTGCCGCCATCCAGACACTGCGGATTCGCGCGACTGATTCACTGGGCGGGAGCGCCGAGCGTGATTTTCCGCTGCGGGTGGACTGCGCGCCCGCCGGCCTAACGACGTGGTGGCGGGGCGAATCCAATGCCAATGACTCCCTCAGCACCAACCACGGCACGATGCAAAACGGGGCCACTTTCGCCGCGGGCCATGTTGGAATGACTTTCAACTTTGACGGTGCCAACGACCATGTCTCCGTACCGCACGCCGCCAGTCTGAATCCGTCCGGTCCCTTCACGGTGGAGGGCTGGGTGAAGGCGAACCCGACGCAATTCAGTCCGGACGGACGTTTTGTAGTCGCGGACAAGTCCAGCGGGGCTGTGGACCAGACCGGTTGGACCTTTCAGAGCGACTCCACCAAGCACCTGCAGTTCGGTTTTGGCACCGGCGCCGGATTTCCCATCGTCACCAGCACCAGCGTCGTGGCCAATAATGCGTGGCGGCATGTCGCCGGAGTCTATACCGGCACCGGGATGGAAATCTACGTGGACGGCGTGCGCGAGGCGACGCTCGCTGCGCCAACTCCGCCTGCCGGAAACGACCGCGCTCTCAGCATCGGCCGCTACTGGGGCGGCGGCACTCCGTCGCGGCACCTGCGCGGGCAGGTGGATGAGTTGAGCCTCTACAACCGCGCGCTAACGTCCGTGGAAATCGGCCATCTCCATGCCGCCGGTGCGGTTGGAAAGTGTCCTGACAAACCCTACTTCATCACGCGCAGTCTGCCGGCGGGCATCGTGACGCATCCGTATTCACAGACCATCGCCACCGGCATGACGGCAGGACCGCACATCTTCACCCTGGTGAACAGCACACTGCCCGCCGGCGTGCAGCTTTCCTCCGCCGGCGTTCTCAGCGGCACGCCCACTGCGGCATCCGACGGCCGCATTGTCGTCCGCGCCACGGACACTCTCAGTCAAAGCACGGATGAAATCTTCAGCCTTCGCGTCTTTGCCTGCGCTCCGGTGCCCGATGGGATGGTAGCGTGGTGGCGCGGAGAGGACAGCGCGCAGGACGAACTCGGCGTCAGCCACGGGAGCCTGAGCGGCGGCGGTGAGCCCTACGCGCCGGGGATGGTGGGCCGGGGCTTCAATTTCTCCAGCGGCAACGGGGCGGTCGTCGTCCCGCACAGTCAGGTCTTCAGCTACGGTCCCGGAGCGGCAATGACTTTTGAAATGTGGGCCTACCGCACCAGTACGGGAAACGGGCAGCACATGCTGGGCAAGCGCCCCGGTTGCGGCGAGGATATCAATTACCAGTTGGTGTGCAATCACGGCAACAATTACCTCGCGTGGGGGGCAGTCGGCGCCAACGGAGTCTTCCCGCTGCAGGTGTGGACTCATATTGCCGGATCCTTCGACGGTGGGATGTGGCGGCTCTACGTGAACGGCGAGTTGGTGGGCAGCGAGGCGGGCAGCATGGGTGTAGAAAACGCCGCGGCTCTCACCATAGGCACTTCCGGCGGATGTGCGCCATTTGGCGGTTATCTGGACGATGTCACTTTCTACAATCGCGCGCTCTCCATCCAGGAGATCGCGGCGATTCATGCGGCAGGTTCCGGCGGCAAATGCCTGGACATCTTGATGTTTGGGCCCCAGACCCTGGAGGTCGGCAGCATTGGTTCGCCTTATCTACAGCGCATCGGCACCGGAATCACTCCGGGACCCCGCACGTTCGAACTGGCGGCGGGAACCCTGCCGGCGGGGTTGGAATTCTTCGCCGACGGGACGATTGAAGGCACGCCCCTGTCAGAGGACGTCGGCATCCTGACGATTCGCGTCTCCGACGCACTGGGCCACATGGCGGAGAAGGAATATCTTCTGCAGGTTGTCGGTGGTGCGGCCGTTCTCGATCCGATTGCCTGGTGGCGGGCGGAATCGAACGCGCTCGACAGCACCGGAATGTATCACGGAACCCCCTCTGCCGGCGTCACCTACGCCCCGGGCGTCGCTGGCCAGGCATTCAGCTTCGCTGGCGACAGTAACGTGACGGTCGCAAACTCCGAGCCGTTCAGTTATGACGCCGCTGAAGCCATGAGCGTCGAGTTTTGGATCTATCGGACGAGCGGCAACAACGGACTGCATATTCTCGGGAAACGGCCGGGGTGCGGAGGTGACATCAACTACCAGTTTTTATACCAGAACGGCATCGTTGACTGGTGGGGCGCAAGCGGGCCGCTCCCCTTGCAACAGTGGACCCACCTTGCCGGCACGTTCGACGGCACGAATCGCTCGCTCTACATCAATGGACAACTGGCCGGCACAGTCGTAAACACATTCGGTGTCACCAACTCCGCGCCTCTCGTGATTGGCGGGTCAGGCGGTTGCGCGCCGTTTGTAGGTCTGATGGATGAAGTTGCGTTTTACAACCGCGCGCTTTCGGCTGCGGAGATAACCGCGTCCTATCGTAACCCGCCTTCCAAGGGGCTGTATATCACCTCGCTGTCGCCTCTCTCAGCGGGCGGCGAAGGCGCGGCCTATGCGCAATCTCTTGAAGCGACCAACGGGACGCCCGCCTATAGCTTTTCGGTCATCGAAGGATCCCTGCCAGCCGGGCTGACTATCACGGGCGGTAACGTGGTGGCGGGTGTGCCGGCCAGTTTCGGCAATCACCGCTGCACCCTCCGGGTGACAGACGCCATCGGACGCGTCGCTAACCGGAAATTCGGCATCGACATCAATGGCCGCCCGGTGCTGCCGGTCCAGGCCAATCGCACGATGGACGAACTGGCGCCGCTCATTATCAACAATGGCGGAACTGATCCCTATCCGCCCGGCAACACGATTGCCTACTCACTGGTGGGCCCGCCCGCCGGTGCATCCATCAACGCCGCCGGGGTTATCACATGGACGCCAACCGAGGCCCAGGGGCCGGGCGTCTATACCCTCACGACTCAGGCGACTGACAATGGAACGCCTTCGCTGA
>JANNVM010000788.1:0-3767 GCA_031414455.1 Verrucomicrobiota bacterium | reverse complement strand
CGCATCGTCCGCACCGCCCGCGCCCGCGTACTCCGCGGCAAACAGGCTGTTTACGACGGCGGCTTCCATACCCTCCGGCGGTTCAACGACGACGTTCAGGAAGTCCGCAACGGCCTCGAATGCGGCATCCGCCTCGGCGACTTCCACGACTACGAAGAGGGCGATATCATCGAGTGCTACGAACTGGAAAAAGTCGCGCAGGGACTCTAACCAGCCCCGCCGGAGGGAGTTTTCAGTTGGCAGTGTTCGGTTTTCGGAACGCTGACGGAGAAACTTCCCCGCTGAAAACCGAACACTGAGATCTTCCCGTGAAAAACCGCCTTATTCGAGTCCGCGAACTCCTCCAGCGTGAACTGGGGACCATCATTGCCCGCGATCATGCCTTCCCTAACGTGCTCGTCACCGTGAATGACGTGGACATCACGCCCGACCTGAAACACGCCTATGTTTACATTGGCGTGATCGGGCCCGGACACCGTGCGGAGCATGTCGTGGAAGTGCTCAACCATCAGCACGGCGAACTCCAGTCACGCGTCAGCAAACGCGTCATCCTCAAAAACACCCCGCGGTTTCATTTCCGGCTCGATCACAGCGTGGAGCGCGGCGTGCGCATCACAAGCATCATGGAAACCATTGATCAGCAGCTCGCGGCTTCCGCGGCGCGCGATGCCGAAGCCAGCGTCGCACCGGTCATTGGTGACCGCGGGGCTGACGAAGAAGAGGAAGTCATCGAAGATGAGGACGTCAAAGAGGCCGGCGATCTGCTCGAAGATGAGGACGGAAAATCGCCGAATCCTCCCGCCGGCAGCAAGGGTCCGGGCCGCAGTCCGCGCGATATCGCCGTGCGCGATGAAGCGGACTGATTTCTGATTTCTGATTTCCGCATTCCGCATTCCCCCCATGCCCCTTCGCACCAACACTACCTTCACCGACATCGCCCGCCATTTTCACAATGGCTCGTCGTTTGTCGTGCTCAGTCATTACCGTCCCGACGGCGATGCCATCGGTTCTGCTCTCGCCGTCGCTCTCGCTCTGAAGAAAATGGGCAAGTCTGTCCGCGTGTTGAATGAAGATCCGGTCCCGGAGACGCTGAAATTCCTGCCTGGCTCGGAGATGGTCGAGCAGCCAGGAGATGAGCCGGTCAAGGCGGATGTCGTCATCGCAGTGGACTGCGCGACGCGGGAACGTCTCGGCGCAAAGTGCCTCGCAGCGATCCAGGCACCGCTCTGGATCAACATGGATCACCACCGCAGCAACGAAGACTACGGGGACCTGCACTTCATTGACAGCGATGCGCCGGCCACCGGCGAGATCGTTTTCAATCTCCTCTTCGCGACCGCCCTGCCGCTCGATGCCGAAATCGGCGCGAACCTTTACGTCGCCATCAGCACGGATACCGGCTCGTTCCAGTATCAGGGCACCACGGCACGGACCTACGAGATCGGCGCGGCCCTCATTCGCCTCGGGGTGGATATTGCCGGTCTGTCGCGCTCAACCTACGAAAATTACCCGATGCGCCGCATCGAACTGCTGCGCGGGCTCTTGAATACAATGGAAATCACGCACGGCGGGCGCGTCGCGTCGTGGGGCCTGACAAAAGAGATGGCTGAGACCACCGGCATGAAGCCGGAGGACGCCGAAGGCCTCATTGACAATCTCCGCAGCATTCAGGGTGTCATCGTCGCCGCTGCCTTTGAAGAACTGCCCGGTCCGGACGGCAAGGTCCGCCTCAGCCTGCGCAGCAAAGATCCGCGGGTGGATGTCGGAAAAGTCTGCGCGGTCTTCGGCGGCGGCGGACACGCTCTCGCCGCCGGCGCACGCCTCCGCGGCCCCCTCTCCGATGCCAAAGCCAGAGTTTTCCAAGCCATTGATGAAGCACTCCCTCCCACCTAAGCCCCGCCACCAGGACGCCGAAATTGACGGTGTGCTGCTCATAGACAAGCAGCCGGACATGACGTCCCACGACGTTGTCGCAGTCGCGCGCCGTGCTTTGGGCACGAAGAAAATCGGCCACTGCGGCACGCTCGACCCGATGGCCACCGGCCTGCTCATCCTTGTGATAGGGCGCGGTACCAAAATGCAGGATCTGCTCATGGCCGAGGAGAAGGAATACGAAGGCACGCTGCGCCTCGGCGCTTCCACCAGCACGCAGGACAGCAGCGGTGAAGTGCTCGAAAGCAGGCCCGTGCCGGACCTCACCCCGGAGCAGATCGAAGCCGCCTTCGCCAGGTTCCACGGTGACTTTCATCAGATGCCTCCGATGGTTAGTGCCATCAAAATAGACGGCGTGCCGCTCTACAAGCTGGCACGTCAGGGCAAGGAAGTGGAGCGCCAGCCCCGGCTCGTCACCGTCTTCCATCATCAGATCAAAGGCATTGCCCTGCCGGACGTGGAATTCCGCGTGGTCTGCAGCAAAGGATTCTACGTCCGCACCTACTGCCACGACATCGGGGCGGCGCTCGGCTGCTGTGGTCACATGGCCGGCCTCCGCCGCACGCGCAGCGGCAAGTTCACGGTCGCCGGCAACCTGACTTTCGACGAATTGAAAAATCTCCCCCGCGAGCAGGTCCTCGCCCGGGTTCTTTCCCTCCGCGACGTCAGCCGCCTGCGCGGAGCCTGATCATGCAAACGCTCACCAGCATCGAAAGCCTCGCCTCAGTCGCCGGCCCCGTGCATCTGGCCGCTGGGTTCTTCGACGGTGTCCATGCCGGGCACCAGGAAGTCATCGCTCATGCCCGCGCGGCGGCCGCCGGGAGCGGCGGCACCGTGGTGGTGGCCACCTTCGACCCGCATCCTCTCAAATTTCTCCGCCCTGACAAAGCCCCGCGCCTGCTCACCTCCACGCGGCACAAAGCGCTCATCATGGAACGGCTCGGCGTGAGCCATCTGCTCATCATTCCATTCGACGCAAAGACGGCAGCTCTGGAGCCTGACGAGTTCATCAGCCGCATTGCGGCGGCGTGCCGGCCTCTCGCTTCCATCACGGTCGGCAAGTCATGGGCCTTCGGCCGCGGGCGCACCGGCACCCTGGCAACATTGCAAACCCTCGGCGCGCGCCACGGCTTCATGGCCCACGGCGTTTGCCCGGTCACCTTTGGCGGCGAACCGGTGAGCAGCACCCGCATCCGCACCGCCGTAGAACGCGGCGATTTCACGGACGCCGCCCATCTCCTCGCGCGCGACTACTCGATTCTCGGCACCGTCGTGCATGGGCGGCATCTCGGAAATCAACTCGGCTTCCCAACCGCCAACCTGTCCCTTGAGGCCGAGCAGTTGCCTCCCCTCGGCGTTTATGCCGTGCGGGCCCTCGTCCGCGGCGCGCTCCTCTCCGGTGTCGCCAATCTCGGTCACCGCCCCACCGTGGACAGCGAGAGCACCACGCGACACTTCGAGGTCCACCTCTTCGACTTCACCGGCGACCTCTACGGCGACACCGTGGAAGTCCGCTTCGTCCAGCGCCTCCGCGAAGAGCAGCGCTTTGATAACATCGAGCAGCTCAAGTCCCAGATCACCCGCGACGCTGCGCACGCCCGCACCGTGCTCGCCGTGGCTTAAGTTTCCCGGGAGGGGAAACTCCCGCCTGGAATTGCGTCCAGGGCGGCACACCATGCGGTTTGTCAGGCAGCGTTCGTTCTATCAAGTGCCCATCCAGCGCCGGTTGCAGGTAGTTTTTGCGGAAGGTGGGCCGGTGGGAAAGCCCCGGCTTCTTCATGCACGCCAGCGCGGCGAGTGGTCCATTAGCCAGGCACTTGAGCAGCGCTTTTACC
>JANNVM010000787.1:0-11684 GCA_031414455.1 Verrucomicrobiota bacterium | reverse complement strand
GAAAGCACCGCCATCCAGCGTCTCCTTGATCTTAACCGCGTCCTGCGGCGACGGGATATCCTCCATGCCCCAGCGACCGAGTTGACCATCGCTGAATTTAAGCCGCAGCAGCGTGAAAGTGCCGTCCAGCCCGCGGAGAATGGCCTCGCCTTCGTCCGGCGCTTTCTTGAGCCAATCATACGTGAAGCTCCTCATGTTCCCGCCCTCAATGCGAATGAACCCCCGCGCCGCGTTCATAAAGATCACCTCGATCCGCTCGCCCGACTGCTCCATCACCACCGAGTGCCCCTCCACTGTCACCGGGGCATGCCCGATCGTCGCCGGGTCCACATAACGGAGCCGGAACTGCGTTTCGACCCCCGCCGGCTGCAAATGATCCACCGCAGCACCGGTTGCGAAGAACGGCCCCGCCACTTCGTGCCATGCCTGACCATCAGCCGATCCATCGAGATACCATGCCGTCCCCGGCTGCGGCGTGAAGCGAACATGCCGGGCCGGTGCAATGTCAGGCGCGGGCAGGTTTTGCGCACCGGCCAACGATGCCACGACCGTGCCCACTGCCAGAACGGCGGCGCGGAACAGTCGCGGAATTACGATGCGCATAACGGCGGAGGATAAAGGGTAACAGGGCGGTTAACCGCGACTTATCGCCGATTCCCCTGCCTGTCGGCAAGACTAATTTCGACCTGTTTACGGGCACCCGCCCGCCGTCGGCCCCCAAACGCAACCCGGCGGAAATGTATCACTCAAGGCAATTGCGGGCCGGAGTCGGTGGCGGTCTGTCGCCGCGCCATGAACAGACGTACCCTTCTCACCACCGCCGGCGCTGCCGCCGGGATCACCGCTCTCTCCTCCCGCCCTGCCCTCGCGCAGGAGGCGGGCCGGAAAATCAAAGTCGGCTTTGTCGGCTGCGGCGGCCGCGGCGGTTTTGTCGCAGAGATTTTCAAGGAGGACGGCGGCTATCAGTTCGCCGCGGCCGCGGATTACTTCCCCGACCGCGTGAATGCCTTCGGTGAAAAATTCGGCGTGCCCGCGGACAAGCGCTTCACCGGCCTCGATGGTTTCAAGAAGATGCTGGCGTCGGGCATTGATGCCGTGGCCATTCACACGCCGGCGTATTTTCATCCGGAACAAAGCGCGCAGGCGCTTGAAGCCGGAAAGCATGTTTTCGTCGCCAAACCCGTGGCCGTGGATGTACCGGGCTCCCTAACCATCGGGGATCTGGGCAAAAAGGCGACGGCCCGGAAGCTGGTGATGCTCGTGGATTTCCAAAGCCGCGGAAATGCCGTCTTCACTGAAGCCCTGACACGCGTGAAATCCGGCGCGATGGGCGAACTCACCTACGGCGAGTGCATTTATGAATTCGGCACCCTGCCCGCCCAGGTCGCCGAAGAGAAGACAGCCGAAGATCACCTGAAGAACTGGGTGCAGCACAAGAGTCTCTCCGGCGACATCTGTGTGGAGCAAAACATTCATTCGCTCGACATCACGGCATGGGCATGGGGTCCGCCGGTGCGCGCGACGGGATTCGGCAGCCGCCGCGTCAAGACCGGCCCCGGCGACACCAGCGATCACTACAATGTGCTCTTTGAATACGCGGGCGGCGGCAGCGTAGCGTTTATGTCGCGCCAGTATAACGCATGGGGCGCACCCGGGCTGGTGATCAAAAACCGCCACTTTGGCACCAAAGGCGCGCTGGAAACCGAGTTCGGCGGCCTCGTGAATCTTCGCACCGAAGATTCCAGCAAAGTCTTCCGCGGCAAAACCGAAGGCCTCTACAAGGAAGGCAGCGTCCAGCAGGTGCGCAACTTCCGCGAAAACATCCTCGCCGGAAATTGCGACAACACCACCGTGCCTAACGCCGTGGAAACGAACCTGCTTTGCCTGTTCGCCCGCTTTGCCGCGGAACAGAAACGCACTGTGACGTGGGAGGAACTTCTCAAGGACCCGGCAAAAGCCGCGCCCGGCCTGGCAGGACTGAAAGCATAGGCTGCCGGCACCGGCAGTCTCTTCCAGGAAAAGCAGCGCGGGCATGGCGACGGCCAGTCCGGGCTGGCCGCAGCACGCCGCGACGAACACTGCCAGCCTGACGGCATCGCCGCGCAACCTGCCTCCCTCGCCTAAATCAGCGGCTCCCTATGCTCCGGCAGCGGCGCTAACGATAATGGAATATCGCGCTTTCGGCACGACCCGGCCGATAATTGCGGCGGCGAAGTAGCGCTCACGGAGTTGCAGGAGCATCGCGGGCGCTTTGTCAGCGGCGACAGCAATGAGCATTCCGCCGGCAGTCTGCGGATCGTAAAGCAGACTTGCGGTTTCAGGAGCGATGCCGGCGTCCATGCTGACATCGTGGCCGACATATTCGCGGTTCGTCCGGTCCCCGCGTGTGATCATCCGCCGCTCAGCCAGTTCCCTGGCCCCGGGGATCACCGGGACGCTGGCGGCGGCGATTTCCATGGTCACACCGCTGGCCACTGCCACCTCCCACGCATGGCCCAGCAGGCCGAATCCCGTGATGTCCGTCGCGCAGCGAACACCGAACTCGCGCATGAGTTCCGCGGCCCGCTTGCCGGGAGTCAGCATGGTCTCCAGCGCCGCCGCAGCCGTCGCAGCATCGGCTTTTCCCTTCTTGATGGCAGTCGAAATCACGCCGGTTCCGATGGCCTTGGTGAGAATGAGAACATCGCCCGGCCGCGCCCCGCGGTTTTGCGCCACTTCCTGCGGATTGATCAAACCGGTGACAGCATAACCAAACATGATCTGGCTGTTGTCCACGCTGTGCCCGCCAATGAGCGCCACGCCGTTTTCAGTCAGGACATGGAGCCCTCCGCGCATGATTTCTCCAAGAATGGCGAAATCGAGGCCTTCCTTCGGGAAGCAGGTGATGGCCATCGCCGTGATCGGAGTCCCGCCCATCGCCCAGACGTCGTTGATGGAATTGAGCGCGGCGATGCGCCCGAAGTCGAACGGGTCGTCCACGATGGGCGTGAAGAAGTCCACCGTTTGCACCAGCGCGAGATCGTCCCGCAGCCGGTAGACCGCAGCATCATCGGCCGCATCGAAGCCTACCAGCAGATTCGGATTGTGGGGTTGTTTGGGAAGCCCGCTCAAAACTTGAGCGAGTGCGCCGGGCGCAAGCTTCGCCGCTCAGCCCGCGCAGTCCACCAGTTGTGTCAGTCGTTTACTCATAAGTCGTGAGCCAACAGGCATGGCATCATTTTGCCGGGAGGGGAGCGGAAATATCAAACGAAAGCAATTAACCCGGGCCATCCTGCATTTGCAGAATTGACCATTGAGAATTCCGATACTGCAAAATCGTATTTCAATTTCGGCGGCGGCGCGCCGCGGGTTATTCCCGTCGCGTGATGAACACGAATCAATCCATCGGTATCCGCGCCACCGGCACTGCTCTGCCGGAACGCTTTCTGCCGCTGCATGAGCTGCCGCTCGTCTCGCCGGCGGAGAATCTGAAAGCCTTTGGATTCACCGGTGCGTTCATTGCTGATGACATCCACGCGCTCGCCGGGAATGCGGCGCGCAACGCCCTGTCCGCAGCGGCGCTGGCACCGGAACAAATCGGCGCGCTGCTGTGGGCTGGAGCGCTGCCGGCATCGCACGTCTGCCCAAGTGAAATGCCCGCCGGCAATGTGCTCGACGGCTTCTGCTTTTCTGCGAGCCGGCTCCACGAGGAACTCGGCCTGACGCACGCCTCCGTCTGCGGCATCACGCAGCAGGGCTGCGCGGGAATGTTCGCTGCCCTGCGCCATGCCCGGGCTCTGCTCGCCACAGAGCCGGAACTGGAGCACATTCTTTGTATTGGGGCCGATGCCCTGCCACCCGGCGCACAGCGCGAAATTCTCTATAACGTCATCAGCGATGCGGCGTGCGCGTGCATCGTTTCACGGCGTCAGGTTTTTCTCCGCTGGCTGAGCGAAGCGTGGATCAGCAAAGGCTGGTACTGGGACGTGCCTGCCCGCCAGGCCGAGATCATCGCCAGCTACTTTCCCGCGTCACGCGCCGCCATCAGTCAGGCTCTGACAAAAGCCGGACTGAAGCCGGACGACATTGATCTTGTCATTCCCACCGGCATCAATGCGGCAAGCTGGCCGGTGCTGTTGCGGCTCTGCGGAATCTCTGAAGACCGCCTCTACCAGCCGCAGAGGAACTTCGGTCATACGGTTTCCGCCGACACGATACTCATGCTGGAGGAGGCCCGCGCCGCCGGCTGTCTGCTGCCGGGAATGAAACTGCTGCTCTTCACCTATGGCTTCGGCTCCAGTTGGTGCGCCGCCGTCGTGGAAGTCACCGAACCCTCCGCCGCCTGACAGCATGAATATCCTCCTCACAGGATTTACCGGCAATCTGGGACCCTCCATCGCGGCGGCCCTGCCTGAGCATCGCGTTATTGCTGTGGTGAGAAAAAACACGTCTCCCGCGAACCCGAACGTCACCACTGTGGCGGGCGACCTGGACCATCTGCCGAATGATATTGCCGGAGAAGTCGAGGCCATCATTCATGCGGCCGCAAATACCGGCTTCACGCAGCCGCTGGATGAACTGCGAGCCGTGAACGTCTCAGGCACGGAGAAAATGCTGGCTTACGCACGCCGCTGTCCGCGGCTCCAGCGGTTCGTGCATCTGAGCACCTGTTGCGCGTGCGGGGCAACATCCGGAACGATTCCGGAGGCGCCGCTCCCGCGGCCTGCCACTTTCATCAACAACTACGAGCGGTCAAAATGGGAGGCCGAGCAGGCGGTCCTCGCGTCCGGCATCCGTCATCAGATCGTGCGACTCTCCATCGTCGCAGGGAGTGAAGCCGATGGCCATGTGCCGCGGCCCGGCGCGCTGCATCACGCGCTGCTGTGGCTGTATCGCGGCCTCATTCCCATGATGCCCGGCACGGCGGACGCGCCGGTGGATGTGATCAGTTTGGAGTTCGCCGCGGCCTGTGTCGCGGAGGCCGTGAACCGTTCACCGGTCGCCGCACCGGTGGTTCACGCCGCACTCGGCGCCCGCGCGCCGCATCTCGGCGAACTCCTGCAGCATTGCGCCGGACTATTCCGTCAGGATCACCGCGGCTGGCAAAGCGGCGGCATCACGCTGCCGGACATCGTGGACGCGCAGACTTTCGCGCTCTTCGAGCAGGGCGCCCGGCAAACCGGCGATCTCCTTTTCCAGCGTATCTGTCAGGATGCGCAGTCGTTCCTGCCAGGCCTGCTCCATCCGCGCATCTACGCGGCGGAACATAACGCGCACCTTCCCGCCGGCGACTGGCGGCAGCTCGTGACGCGGGTCTTCACGCATCTCCAAGCGACCAACTGGCACCGGCCGCAACGATCCACACCATGAACCTCCTCACACCGGAAACCTGCTCGCAGCGCCTCCTCCATTTTATCAACGACGTGCTGCCCTCTCTCGACCGCCGGGGCCGCGCGTGGCTGCCAGTCGCGGCGGACGACAAGCTTTTCACCGGCGGGCGTCTCGACAGCCTCAATATCCTCCATCTCATCGGTGCCGTGGAGGAAATCACCGGCGCTCCCGTCCCGGATCACATGGTGGTGATGAAGCACTTCCAATCCGTCGCCGCCATCACCAGCGCCTTTTGCCGCCATGAAGCCTGAACGCATTCAACTTGAGACGATAGACGCCGTGCTGCGCACCTGGGCACTTCATCGTGTGGTGGACGAAGAAGTCTATCCCGTGCTCATCGCCGCGGAAACACTGCGCCGCGCGGAATATGACCGCGCCTTTCCGCACCTGCTGATGAGCGCTGCCTCACATGAAGAAAAGCGGGAACACTCCGGGCACTTTCTTTCGCCCGCGGTTTGCTATCATGCCTACGCCTCGCTCGAAGGGTGCCGCCTCACAGATGGTCTCACCATCACGGCGCGCGGCCGTTGCTTCAGAAATGAAGAGGCCGCGCAATTGATGCCGGGCCGGCGGCAGATTGAATTCGAGATGCGCGAAATCGTGTTCATCGGCGAACGTGACTGGATCGAATCCGAACTGACTCCCATGCGAGACGACGTCGCTGGAATGGCATCGTCATTCGGAATGCAGGGAGCATGGGAGGCGGCGAGCGATCCGTTCTTTCTGCCGTCATCCGGCGGCAAGGCCGCGATGCAGCGGCTGCTGGGAACCAAACTGGAATTCTGCCTGCCTTCCGCCGCCGGCCTCGCCGTCGCCAGCATCAACCGCCACGGGACTTTTTTCGGCGACCGTTTTCGCATCACCACACCAGGTGGCGCGCCAGCCCATACCGCCTGCGTCGCATTCGGACTCGACCGCTGGGCGGCTCAATCCTCCGCCAAACCAACGCCATGACGATCACCGCATCCTGCACCCCCCTCGAACGATTGCGCGACTGCCTGCCGCAGGCAGCCAGCGGCGCAGACACAAGCGCCCCGATCTCCAGCCTCGGCTTCGACAGCCTCGATAACGTCGAATTCCTCTGCGCCGTGCATGAGGAATTCGGCGTGCGACTGACCAATGAGGATTTTCCGCCGGAGCAAACCCTCGCCGGCCTGCTCACCCGCATCACGCAACAACGCACCACCGCCATACCATGACCTACGGAGACTATCTAACCACCAGCGAAATGACACGCTGGATTCTCGATACCGACATTGACTGGAACCTGGTGGATCCTGCCAGGGCGCTCAGTCAACCCGAACTCCTCGACCGCGTGCGTGACTCCGCGCTCATCGAATCGTTCTTCCCCATCTTCACGCCGCGCATCCTCGATCTCATGTGGGACGACGTGACGGCCACCGCGATCTACAGCGTGCAGCTTTACGAGAGTTACAAACACTTCCACGTCTTCGCGCAGTACCTCGAAGCCGTTGGCTACCGGCCCATCAGCGATGAAGAAATCGTCGCCATCCGCCGGCGGAATCTGGACCTGAAATACACCAGCCCCGCGCGGCTGCTGACGCGCTACATGATGAGCGAGCACTTTGCCGCTCACAATTTCTTCAAGGACGCCAAACTCGCCGCCGATCCCGTGCTGGCGCACATTCTCAGCCTCGTGGCTAAAGACGAAGTGCGGCACTGCCAGTTTGGCTACGATCTCCTCGACGCCTTCCTCCGGCGCCATCCTGACATGACTGGCGATGTCATGGATGAGGCGGCCAATTTCAAACACATCGGCGAACTCGTGGTCCCCCATATGCCCGTGGCGCAAAAGAACGACTTCGCGTCCATCCTCGCCATCAACCGCAAGGTCGAGCGTCTCACCGGACGCAAGATCAGCGCGCATGTCCACGACGTGCTCGCCGCCTGAAACTTCCCCCGCACCTCACCATGACAGACACAACACTGAATCTGGCCATCAAGTTCAACTGGTACCGTCAGAGTGAACTCGAGGGCTCGCTGATGCTGGGACGCATCACCGGTCGCGTGAGCGATCCCCATCTCATCGCCCGGCTCACCCGGCACTGCGCGGAGGAGGCGGAGCATTCGCTCATCTGGGCGGAGACGCTCCGTGCGCTCGGCCTGCCGATGCTGCGCATTCGCCGCAGCTATCAATCGTTCTACATGAACCACGGCGCCGCGCCGGCCAGCGTGCTGGAGGTGCTGTGCTTCACCCAGATCTTCGAGCGCAGCGTCCACCGCCGCTTCACAGAGGAACTGCACGCCGCCGAAACGCCGGAGCCGGCCCGCGCGGCCTTCCGCCGCATGATCGAAGATGAGAAGGATCACCTCGGCTGGGTCGCCGCATGGCTGCGCACACAGCCCGGCGCACCCGGCTGCCTGCAGCACTATCAGGAATTGGATCGCCGCGTCGCCATCGAACTCAAACCTTACGACTCCTGCCTGTGGGCCATCCCCGGCCTGCGGGATGAAGTTCCATCAGCAGCCTCCACCACACCATGAACACCGCCGCCGTCATTCGCCCCGCCAATTTCACCCGCACGTCACCCGACCTCGTCGCGAAGTATCTCAAGTCCGGACGCTGGCATCTTATTCCGCTCTACTGGCTCCTGCGGCAAAGCGACCTCGCCCGTGAAGGCATCGAACGCAGTGGCAGCTACCGGTTCGCCGATCACCTTTATGCGAACGTCCCTTCGGGTCGCGGAATCCCTGGCCGCTGGCTCGACAAACGCTTTCTCCAACTGCCTTCCGCGCGCGGCATGAGAGCGCGTTATACAGAGGCGGTGAAAGTCATGCACCGCGCCTTCGCCGCACACCAGGAGCACCATCCGGGGCGGAAATTCCGCCTGCTCACGGTGCCGTGCGGCATTCCGCGGGATGTGAGGGATTTTGTCTCCTCGCTTCCGCCGGAACAGCGCGCGCTGGTGCAATATACCGCCTGCGACATTGATCCGGAAGTTATCACAGCGGCACGCACCTTCCTCGCGCCGCTGAGTGAACCCGCTTCGCATCTCATCTGCGCCGACGCACTCGACGCCGCCGCACTGCCTGCGGGTCACTTCGATTTCATCGCCTCCACTGGTCTCGGGGAATTCCTCGACGATACGCGGCTCGCTGCGTTCTATGAAAACGTCCACCGCTGGCTCGCCCCGGGCGGTGCCTTCTACACCAGCGCTACCGCATGGGAACGCCGCTCCGTCTGGCTGCTCAAAACGTTCGAACTCGAAGCGCACTACCGGGACCGCAGGGAGTTCGAGAACCTGCTGCGGTCCAGTCCCTGGGAGTCGGTAGAGTTGTGGCACGATACAACGCGACTCCAGACCTTTGGACTCACGCACCGTGAGATTATCTTATCTCCGTCACCGCCTCCTCCGTACGAGCCAACGCCGTCGCCTCGCCGGAGAATTGGGCTCCTCCGTCGCAATGGCTTGAACGGCGGCCGGGAGCACGCCGTTCCACGCGCGCCGCTCGCCTGACGATATTCCTCCTGCCCCTGCCCGCCTCTTCCTCGCCGTGCCGCACCAGCATTTCGAGAAACTTCCGCCCGTAGCGCGGGCATGGCGGCAGCCTGCCCGTGTTCGCCTTCGCCCGGGCTGCTTCTCGAATGGAGGGCAAACACGGCCAGCCTCAAAGGCATGACCGCGCTACGTTTCCGCCAACCGCCCGCGCGCCGCCTCCACCAGCACCTGCAACCGCGGCAACTCCGGATTCACATAAACCACCAGCCCGCTCCCCGCGACGATCGCTTCCGCCGCTCCAGCCAGTTGCTCCAAGGTCAGAAGCCCGGGGAACAACGGGCCACACCCATCATCTCGCCCCCGGCATTGGTGAACTGTTGGATTGGGAGGATGACGGGGCTTTCCATATCATCTCCCTGCTTACGATCACAAAGTTGAGTTTTGACAAGCCGGCGCGGGCCGGGAAGGCGGGCACGGCATCGCGACGGCCGGGGGGAGACACTTAGCAGCTTGCACACCCCGGTGCGCGCTTCTAATGCAGGTGTCCATGTCAGTCATTCATCCTACCGCCATCATCTCCCCGCAGGCCGAAACCGGCCGCGATGTCGAGATTGGGCCGTATTGTGTGATCGGTGACGGGGTGGTAATCGGTGAAGGCTGTAAATTGCAGAACCACGTCACCATTCATGGCCCGACCCGGGTGGGGGCGCACAACACTTTCTATACGGCGGCGACTATTGGCCAGCAGTCCCAGGATTTGAAATACAAAAGCGAGCCCACGTTCCTTGAGATCGGGGAGCACAACGTCTTCCGGGAATTCTGCACGGTGAACCGCGGCACGCTGCCGGGCAGTAAGACGATCATCGGCAGCCACAACCACTTCCTCGCCTATTGCCACATCGCCCACGACTGCATCGTCGGTGATCACGTCATTTTTTCCAACAACGGCACCATCGCCGGCCATGTCATCGTGGAGGATCATGTCATCCTCGGCGGGCTCACCGCGGTCCATCAGTTCTGCCGCATCGGGAGCCACGCCATCACCGGCGGATGCTCCAAGATCGTGCAGGACGTCGTCCCTTTCACGATTGCCGACGGCAATCCCGCCGAAACGCGCGGCGTCAATCTTGTCGGTCTCCAGCGCGGCGGTTTCAGCGACGCCGACACCCGTGCGCTCAAGGAAGCCTACAAAACCGTCTTCCTGCGCAAGCTCAACACGACTGACGCCCTCGCCAGACTCGCGAAGTCCGAGCACGCCACAAATCCCCACGTCGCCAAACTCATGCAGTTCATCCGCACCACCGAGCGCGGAATTACAAAATAATTTATGCCCCCCTCCACCAAACGCACCGCCGTTGTCACCGGTGCCGCCGGCTTCCTCGGCTCCCACCTCACGGATCGTCTTCTCAGGGAAGGCTGGCGTGTTATTGGCATAGACAACCTCATCACCGGCTCCACCCGCAACATCGAGCACCTCGCCGGCAATGCGGATTTTCGCTTCATCAAACACGACGTTACCAACTTCATTTATCTCGAAGGCACCGTGGACTTCGTCTTCCATTTCGCATCGCCCGCCAGCCCGATTGATTACCTCGAATGGCCGATCCCCACGCTGAAAGTCGGATCGCTCGGCACCCACAATGCACTGGGTCTCGCCAACGCCAAAAAGGCCGGATTCCTCGTGGCCAGCACCAGCGAAATCTACGGCGACCCGGAACGTCACCCGCAGAAGGAGGATTACTGGGGCAACGTCAATACTATCGGCCCGCGTGGCTGCTACGATGAAGCCAAGCGCTTCTCGGAAGCCATCACGATGGCCTATCACCGCGCGCACAAACTCGACACCCGCATCGTCCGCATCTTCAATACCTACGGCCCGCGAATGAGGCTCGCCGACGGCCGTGTCGTCCCCGCCTTCATCGGTCAGGCATTGAAGGGCGAGCCGCTCACCATTTTCGGTGACGGTTCCCAGACCCGCTCATTCTGCTTTGTGTCCGATCTGATAGACGGCATCTACCGACTCAGTCAGAGCGGTGAGAATTTGCCCGTAAACATCGGCAACCCTCACGAGATGACGATCCTTCAGTTCGCCGAGGCGATTTTGAAAATGGTGGAAACGCCCTCCCGGATCGAGCACCGCGAACTGCCCGTGGATGATCCGAAGATCCGCCAGCCTGACATCACAAAGGCCCGCACCCTGCTCGGCTGGGAACCGAAGGTGGAATTTGAGGACGGCATCCGCACCACCATCGAATACTTCCTCGGTGTGCTCGGCAGCGAGGCAAAATGCCGGCTGCGCTGAGATTCCCGAACCGCGTAAAAACTGAAGACACGACCGCCTGTGGCCTGTCGGGGCCACCTGTGGCCTTGCCATCGGCGGCCGTACCGGGGATATAAGGTCCTGCATCCGGTGAATCCGCCGCTGCGCCCCTTCACTCCCCTTTCAGTCTTCCCGCCCTTTTGCTCCCATGATTCTTCCGCGCACGTTTTGTGCCCTCGCCGCCAGCCTCCTGTTCAGCACTTCCGCGACTTCTCAGGTCATCATCAGCGAATTTCTCGCCAACAACGTTTCGGGTCTGCGCGATGAGGCGAATGAACATGAGGATTGGATCGAGATCGAGAACACGTCGGCGTCCACCGTTGCTCTGAGCGGCTGGTATCTCACGGATGATGCCGCCAGACTGCGGAAGTGGCCGCTTCCTTCGTGGACCATCGGAGCTGGGAAGCGCATCGTCATTTTCGCGTCCAGCCGGGATCGGCGGCCTCCGCAGGCTGTCGCCGGTCAGGACAATTCCGGCACTGCCGCGCAGCCGCGGCTGGCGACGAATTTCAAGGTCTCATCGAATGCCGGAC
>JANNVM010000786.1:0-6788 GCA_031414455.1 Verrucomicrobiota bacterium | reverse complement strand
CGCATCGACGCCGGTGTTAAAAAGACTCGAGATCGTCGCTCCGAAGGCCGGTGCGGTCATCAGGACAGAACAGACAAAGTAGATGGGTGTTTTCATACAATTTAACGACTTTCTCAGGAAAGCGGCTCAGAGGTCAAGCGTTTTCACATGGATTTTCACATGGATGCAATGAAAAATCAGGGCTGTTTCCACCTTCCCATTTCGCTGCGAAAGGGTGGTGCAGCATCATTGATGGGCGGGGCGCTGACTTTGAGGCCTCGCCGTTGTCGCGCACCGCCAGTGCCCGGAATCATTGCCTTATGAGCCCGGAGAACTTGCAAATCAAATACTCTGCCGGGAGTCGTTGTTCTTCGTGATTCATGGTTTCGCGACACTGACCCGCAGGAAGTGTCCGGGCGCGCTGGCCAGCGGCGTCGTTTCCCGCATCGTCAGGCGCTCCGTGCCGTCGGGTTGAGTGCTGCGGGAGACCTCGACGAGTGTTGTGGGGGCCCATGTGGCCAGCTTCAGCGAGGTCTGAGGCTGCACTGTCAGGTCGGGCCGGAGGAGATAGGAGATCGCGAAATACGTCTGGCCGCCGGCGGTCACGCGGGTGGGGGCGTAGGCGCCGATTGAGGTAGAGACGCCCGGCATGGAGCCAAGGAAATACTCGACGATGTTAGTCTGACCGTCGAGGTCGGGATCGGCTTCGGGGGCCGTCAGGGCGGCGAAGCCGGGATCTGACGGATCGAAATGATTTCGGGTCCATGCGTCCCAGCCCGGAGGAAAAACATTCGTAGTGCCTGGCGTGGCGGGGCCGGCGCGCCACTGCGGCCCCTCGCCCTGCAAGTCGAGAGAGACGCCCGGGAGGAAGGAGATGGACGAGCCGGTGCCGCGCGCTCCTTCCGGCCACGGCGCGTCATCGTCGTAGCGGAATTCCCGCACGGGCACGCCACCGCCGAAGGACAACTTCAGCGGCTCGCCTCCGTTGTCGAGCCGTGAGGTGGAGAACTCACCAACGACCGGGAGGCCCGCGCCGTGGCGCAACGCGAACGCTGCCGCGCTGCGCACCACCAGACAGCGCGCCCCCGGAGTGAGGGTCGTGCCCGGTGCGATGTCCACGTCCACTCCATTCGTGAAGCGCACATCGGTGAGGTCGAGCGTCAGTGACGAACTTCGATTCTCCAGCTCAATCCACTCGAAATCCTGGGAGGTCCAGCCGGCCAGCCCCTCGGATGGTGTGGCGGCGGCCGGGTCGTACATGATTTCGGAAATGGCCAGATGTTCGAGCAGCGGCTGGATGCCGGGCGGCG
Organism: Verrucomicrobiota bacterium; assembly: GCA_031414455.1. GTDB lineage: Bacteria > Verrucomicrobiota > Verrucomicrobiia > Verrucomicrobiales > V1-33 > V1-33. The sequence goes on along the minus strand of JANNVM010000786.1, from coordinate 5,499 downwards.
TGGTGACAAATTCGACGGGGGCCGACCAGTGGCTCCAGCGTCCGGTGTTGTCCTGATGACGGGCGCGGACGCGATAGGTGCGGTTTTCGCGGACGGCGATCGCCGGGATGGTGATGCCCGGAGCAAACGGCGTGATGAGCGGCGATTTCCACCGGTGCTCGTACTCCCACACGAGTTGCGCGGGCGCGGGCGGCACCGGATAGATCCCGCCCAGCGTGAGGTCGAAGCGCAGATCTGTGTTGTTAGCGGAAAATTGGTGAACCTCCACCGCGATGGTATTTTCTCCGGCCACCAGCGCATTGAGCGGCAGCGGAGGAGAGAAATACAGGGTCTCTTTGACGCCCGTCTGGTCAGCGGTGGGCCGCGTCGCATAGGTGATGACCGTCGGAGCCGCCGGCATTCCCGTGCGGAATACTTCCACTCCGTTGAGATAAACAACCGCTCCGTCGTCGCGCTGCACCCCCAGCCGGAAGCCGGTAAACCGTGCCAGTTCCGACGCGGTGAAGGTGCGGCGAAAGTAATAGGTGGGCCAGCGGTTGGCGGCATCCGGCCCCCACGTCAGCGTCGTGGCGGGAGTTGTCGTCCCGCCATAGCCAAGCGGGCCGGGACCGGAGGCCCAGGCCGAATCAATGTAGCCGGCGGCACGCCATGCCGTGAGGAGGTCCACGCCGGTGTCGTTGTATTTCCATGTCGAATTTGCGGCGATGAGCGGCTCGTCGGCCGGCTGGATCGAGCCTGGCTGATACCATTCGGCGACGCGCCATTCCATCGCGCCGAAGGTGCCGGCGCCCTGGGGATCGTTGAAGTTAGACGAGGTGAAGGCGAGGCCATTGGCGGGATACCCGGGAGCGCCCGAATAAGTGACCGCGGGCGTTTCCGGGATGGCGGCATCCGTCTGGAGATAGTCGAGGAAGGCGTCGCGCCCCTGCTGGCCGGACAGTCCTGTGTCTTTGGACTCGACGTCGGTCGGGTCATTCCCTCCCTCCCACGTGCCGCCGGTGAAGGCGAACCTTTTCATGTCGGCCACCCTCGTGGCGAAAGGTCCGTCGGTCTGAGACCCGGCGACCGCCGGTGAGCCGGTCCAGCGGTCGCGGTCCGCGGTCTGGAACGGCCCAATCCTTGCCTGGAACAAATCGAGCATCGGCTCGATCTGATTGCGCTGCCAGATGAGGTCGCGGAACTCACGGGCCGCGTTGCGTTTGTCGCGCACAAAGTCGGGCTTGTTAGCCGTGATGGCAGCGGCCCTGGAGAAATCTTCTCCGGCATTCCAGTTCGGCCCCCAGCTCGTGTCGGAGTCCCACGGCAGCGTCACCAGCTTGCCCAGCGGGGTGGCGGGATCGGGCCGGAAATACCAGGCGCGGTTTTTGAGATGCTCGCCGGTGTTTGGCGCCACGTCGTAATGCCGGATGGCATCCACCACCGTGTGGTATTTGAACCATGCGGGATAGTCCACGTGGGTGTTGAGCCATGCGTCATTTCGTGCGCCCCGCAGGTTGTAGAGGATATTGTAGAAGTCGGATGCGTCAGTGACTCTGTCAGCGGCCTGAAAGCGCTGCACTTCCTTGCCGTTGAGGATGTAGCTGTTCAGCTTGTAAATGTTTCCCTCCGGCAGGTTGCGGGCGCTGAGGAACCGGGAGTCGTAATCCTCCAGCCCCAGCATGAGGCCAAAGAAATCACCGAGGTGCTGGCCATTGGCGATTACGGGTGCTTCGTCCACACCATCCACCACGCGGAAGTGGAACCAGTGCACCGACGGCGACACGACACCGAACGTCCGCCAGAGATATGAATTCGCCATTTCGTAAAGGCCCATGTTGGCACCTCCCCGGGCCGACATCTTGTGGGTGTTGAGCGTCCGCCATTTTTCCGGATAGGGATTGCCGTCGAAATCCCGTAACTGCGCATAATGGCCGCGGTTGAAGCGGAAGCGGACGCTGCGCTTTCCGGCGCCGCCGTAGCGGTCATTGCGCTGGCGCAGGCGGTATTTGATGTGATCATAGACCTCGCCGTCATACACAAAGGTTCCGTTCCAGTTGAAGGCCTCGCGGGATTCGAAGTTGTCCGACGGATTGATCTGGTCGGCACTGCTGTAGGCGATGCACCGCGTCATGTCCGCCGCGCCCGTGAGGAGCGAATAGACCGGCAGCGAGGTCAATACGGATTTTGGATGAACATAGCCGATCTGCCCGGTGACGGAACGCGTGGACGCCACGAAGTCCGGGACGCCATTGTAAACGAACGCGGCGAAATTCAGTGAGGGATCATCCGGATAGGGCACACGCACGGAGTTTCCGCCGGTGTCGGCGCCGGTGATGCGGTAGCGGACGAGCGTGCGGTTGATCTGTCCGGGAATCACCGCAGTGAAAACGGAATCCCCGGCCAGCGCATCGCCGTTCGCGCCGGTGTCCAGCATTGTTAGGGCGGTCCAGTTGGCGGGGTTCTCGAACGCGGGATTGGGCGTCCGCGGCACCGAGGGATTGGCGATGACCTGGGCTGGAAGGTGCGCCAGATGCGACGGCACGTAGCTCCCCGGGAGGACGATCTGATAGTGCAACTGCACCGAAGCGACGCCCTGCGGATCAGTGATTTTAGCCGTGATCGTCAGCGGCTGCGCGGCCAGCGGGACCTTTGGCGTGTGGTCCACCTGGCGGATCTGGGGCGGGGCGCTGGCGGAGAAGACGCTGTTGCCTGCGCCCGGCGTGGGCGGACCTGCCGACGACCGCCAGCTTCCGCCGAGCTGGTTGTCGAGCCCGGAATTGATCAGTTCCAGCGACATGCCTTCGCCGCCGGCTGCCACCGGCCATGGAAACTCAGTCTGGTAATCCACCTCGTCCACGGTGATCCCCGTCGCGTCGCGCAGCCTGAGGTTTTCGCCGCTGCCGGCGAGGTTGTCCGCATAGGGCCCCGCCACCCGTGGATTGCTCCCGCCTCCTGCCGCCGGCTCAAGATGCAGGAAGGGATCGGCGAAAAAGCCGTGATCACTCGCGTTGTTGCCGTCCGAGTTCGTCATGACAAGAGTCAGGAATCGTGCGTCGGGCGGAATGATCAGATCAATGACCTGTTCCGTGCCGCTGATGCCGGAGGCGCTGATGCCGGCCTGACGGAACCGCTCCACGCCATCCACGAAGACGAGCGCCGCGACGGTACCGCCCGACTGCATTCGCGAATCCGCGGCCACCGCGGTGAAAGCCGTCACCTGCCGTCCGCCCCGCGCGGCCTCGATCGCGTTCAGATCGAAAGTGATGCCTTTTTGCGTCATCGCCGCAAGGACTGAGTGCGTCAGCGGCTCCTCCACATAACGCGGCAGGTAGAACGAGGTCGTGCTGCTGTAATTCACCTTGGAAGGGTCGCCGAGCAGGCCGCCGCCATTGAACCAGTAGCCCGGCGACGGATCGCCGTCGCCGGAGTTGATGATGGCCGTGAGGCCGGTCGTCGTGACCGGCTGGCCCGCGACGAGCGTGCCGTTAGGGACGAAGACGCCGTCAATCAGCGGATGCGCCACGGGGTAATAGCCCCCGGGCACGGCGGGTGTGTGATCGCCGGCGCCAGTGCCCGGCAGCTCCTCGCCGGTCGCCGCATCAATCCCCCGTTCCGATCCTGTTCCCGGGCGGGAGCCATTGCCGCCACCGACGATGTCTGCAAGGTCCACGACGTCCGTGGAAGCCACCCGGTTCTCATTCATCAGCGTCGTGATTGACGAGCCCGGCAGCGCACCCCGGATGACCCACAACTCGTCCATCAGGCCGTTGAAGCACTCGTTGTTATCCTGCTTGCGGCCGATGTTCCACGGACGGGCGTTCCGCACCATGGCCAGTTCGACGGGCATCTTTCCGACTACCGCTTTGTAAACGAGCACGCCATTCAGATAAACCCGCCCGACCTGGGAATCGCGGTCCCACACGGCGGCGACATGCTGCCATGTGTTGACCGCGATCGTTCCGCCGAATCCGGTCCAGGCGGCCGTCGTGGTGGGCGTCGCGGCATTGAAGCGATGCGACATTCTCGCTGCCGTATCGGCGCTGAAGAGGAATGCCTGGGGCGCGGCAAGGTCGGCAAGAATGGCATTGGCGGTGGTATCGGACGGCTTGACCCACGCCGCCAGTGTGTAGCTGCCGGCCCAGAGCGCATCAAGGTGCGGAATCGTCAGGAAGCTGCCGGCCACTCCGTCAATGGCCACCCCGCTTCCACCGAAGCGGCCCTCGGCATCCTGATTGACTCCGCCGCTCGCCACCGCCGTCTTCACCTCTCCCGCACCGTTGGCCGTGCCACTCGTGTCCGCCGCAGAGGTGCCCGACGTTTCATCGAAGTGCCAGTGCGCGATCACCTGCTGGTTCGCCGCCGGTCCATAGGCCCGCGCAAAACCCGCAAGGTTTTCTGCCACGGCCAGATACTCACCGGCAGCGAGCAGGGTGCCTGCCGGGAATTGATAGTCGATGCCGTCACTGAACCGCCAGCCGCTCAGGTCCACCGGCTGCGCCCCGTCATTGAAAAGTTCGACGAATTCGGATCGCAGGGGATTCGGCTCCGAGTCGCAGTGGATTTCATTGATCACCACGCCGGCGGAAGCGACGGACGGAAGGATGGCGAGCAGGACGGAAAGGACGGATTTCATTGGAGGGGAGAGAGGGACGTGGATGGGTGAATTGCGGGCAACGCAGGATGAATGGGCCTGCTCATCAGGCTCCGGACGGGACGATTCGAAGGTTCAAAAGGGGAGGACGCCATTCATGGTGAATTTTCTATGAGGCCGAGCATACTTTCGCCCGCCGCCTTGCCAAGGTTTTTCGGCAACGGGTCTTTTATGGCATCCGGCAGGTCTCTTCGGGCCGGTGGGCGGGGCCGATCCGGTATTCCAGTTGGTCTGCCGGTTCGAATGCTCTGAGTGTTGGGCGCTCGCGCATGGCCCGATCCTTCAGCCTTTCGCGTCCAAAACGGGGCTTGGTCACCCTTGGATTACCCTTTGTTTTCCGAAATAAGTATTTGCCCCACCCTTTGCCTGCGGATAGTGCTGCGCGTATTGATTCAGGAGTCTATACTACTCTTGGGATGCGGTGATTCGCCTCTTACTACAACAATCCCTGTCAAGATGACCACTCGTACACCGATCTTTGTTCTTGCCGCGTTCTCTGCATGCAGTTTGCGGGCGGCTATTCTGTCGAATCCCTCCGTGACGGCTGCTGCCACGGAATTCAATGGTGCCTATACGGCAGCCAATCTCTTCGATGGGAACCGGGATTCGGATTATGCGTCTCAAGGGCAGGGCGCAAATACCTTCGTGGACATGGATTTCGGAGCACCTGCGGCCATGAATCGGTTCTTCCTGATCACACGGTCGAATAACGTTGATGTGGTGGGCGAGGCTCAACTGATTCTGAGCAACAACGCGGACTTTTCCTCTCCCGTGGCGACGGTCTCCATCAATCCCAGCGGTCAAAACGGGGACGGACTGCTGGTGTCGTTCACCGCCACCACGGCACGTTATGCCCGTTGGGATGTAAT
>JANNVM010000785.1:0-11041 GCA_031414455.1 Verrucomicrobiota bacterium | reverse complement strand
GTCTGGAGTGCGCCCCCCTGCTCCGCCCCGCGGCGACAAGTCGCACCCCCGCGAAAAGCGGCGACAAGTCGCCGCAGTCCAAGGCGCCTGCGGCGCAGCAGATGGGCTCATTCCTTTTCCCTACGGGTCAGGATGTCTGAGGCTGCCAAAGCCGCCGCCCTCGCGAGCATGAGTTCGATGATGTCCGGTTTCGGCGGCAGCAGCGACATTCACTTCTGCCCCATCCCCACGCCCGTGCCGCCGCACGGCCCCGGCGTTGTCATCGACGGCAGTTCCACCGTGCTCATCAACAACATGCCCGCCTGCACCATGGGCTGCACGGTCCTCGAAGCTCTCGGCGGCCCGGACAAGATCGTGAAAGGGGAGATGACCGTTCTCATCGGAGATTCGGGAGGAAGCGGCGCAAGCGGCGGCGGCGGCGGCGCGCACGGTGGCGGCGGCGGCAGTGGTGTCCCCGCCCCTCCCGGGGCCATCGGAATCCCTGACAAATGCGCTTATTTGAAAAAGGGAAGTACCGTCGAATCTACGAAGGCCGATTTTGACCGCATCCGTGGCACGTCCAGGCTGGGCGCGCCAGTGGCCGGCAAGCATACGTTCCCCGGCGACAAAAAAGAGACCGACGCTATCATCCAGGAGATTGAGGTAAAAGGCAAAAAGGTGAAGGTCATTTCTCCAAAGTCAGGGGCCCCTGCCGGCTAAGAGCTGCCCTCGGCGGAACAGATTGCTGACTCCGTGGCAACGGTACCGGCAGCGCAACTCGACACGATCCAGGAAGTCGTCGTCAGTCCGAATCAAAATCCGGACGACGCTTTCTGGGAAAAGGAGTACAACATCAAAGACTTCTCCTCGGCGGCTACGGGCGGAGCGGGCGGCGTCACTTTCTGTCCGCAGAAAGAATGGTCTCAGGAATTCACGGATTCCACCATGATCCATGAAGGCGGTCACACCTACTCCCAGGAACTGTGGAAGGATGCCGCCAAAAAGAAGGCGTGGGAGGACGCCATCAAATCAGACGATAAACTACCCTCCGACTATGCCAAAAGTTCCCCCGGTGAGGACTTCTCCGAATCCCTTGTGATGTACTCGCTCAGCGAAGGAACGGAATGTGAAGAAACAGCCAAGAAACTCTACCCGGCCCGATACAAAGTGCTCGATGACTTGTTTGCACAGAAATGAATGATCCGCTTCGCCTAAAGGCTTGCCTGATTCTCCTCATCACCGCGGCGCTCCGGAATGCAGGGTGTGTCAGGCAGGAACCGGGCGAGCCCCCATCTCCAATCTCTATGAACCAGCCCAAACATCCCGGGACCATCCTCTTTATCAACGACGGCGACGGCTCCCGCCGCAGCCGCCCGGTGCATGATGTTCCGGAAAACAAGCGGTTCGTCTATCTGGCAAAGGGAGTGGAAACCCATGCGCCGGACAAGGCGGATGAGGCCATCCCAATCGTGGAAGTCCGGCTTACTCCGGTGGACGGCACTGGCAAAGTCGTCTCCGCCTCACTTGCGAAGAAAATCCGGGTCAATGAATTCGGACCCGCTCAGCGCCTGCTGCGGAGCACTACGATGCTGAAAAACTGAGGCCGACACCGGCCTCATATCGCCAAAGAGGGCCTGACGGAGCCACGCTAAATAATCTACATTCAGCACCCACTTTCCGGCGACATCGCCTCCAACCGCTTCACCTTCCATAAAACCAGCTCATTGTTAAAACAAAAAAAGGCCGCCGGCTTCCCGGCGGCCTTCGTAATTTTGGACCGGCTTAGAAGATCGAGCCGAAGTCGTCGCCGAGGTCTTCCTCGAATTCGCCACTGGCGAGGGCGAGAAGCGCCTCCATTTTGCCCGGCTTCTTGCCTTTGGCGCCTTTGAGCGGACGAGGGCCGGGGTCTTCCTTTTTCTGAAGGGCACGGCGGAGCTTTTTGAGCGCGATGTTCTGGAGCTGGCGAATCCGCTCGCGGGTGACGCCGAATTCCTGGCCGACCTCCTCAAGAGTCTTGGGCTTCTGCCCATTAAGACCGAAACGGGCGTCAATGATCTTGCGCTCCCGCTCGTCGAGCACATCAAGCAGCCCGTCGAGCTGATCATGCATATTGCGGTGGCTCAGAATCTCGTGCGGCGTCTGGGCGCGGTCATCCCCGATGATTTCGCCGAACTCCGTGCTGTCATCGTCGCTGATCGGGGCATCCAGCGAAGCGGGGCGCAGGCTGGCGGCTTTGAGCTGGGCCAGCTTGGCGCGATCAATGCCGATTTCCTCGGAGAGTTCGTCGTCGGTTGGTTCCCGTCCAAGGTCTTCAGACATGGACATCGCCACGCGGCGCATCTTGGAAATCTTGTCCACCATGTGGACGGGCAGGCGGATCGTCTTCGACTGGTTCGCCAGCGCCCGTTTGATGCTCTGCTTGATCCACCACGCGGCGTAGGTCGAGAGCTTGCCCCCCTTATTGGGGTCAAAACGCTCCACCGCCTTCATCAGGCCAATGTTGCCTTCGGAAATGAGGTCAAGCAGGGGCAGCCCGTAATTCGCGTAGTCCTGGGCAATCTTCACCACGAGGCGGAGATTGGCTTTGATCATGTGATCACGCGCCAGCTTGCTGCCCTTTTTAATGCGGGCGGCGAGTTCAATTTCCTGGTCGGGCGTGAGCAGGGCGGTTTTGCCGATTTCCCGGAGGTAAATCTTGATGCCACCATCGAGTTCGAGGTTTGCCATTGGAGTGTAGGTCGGGGAAGACGATTAAGGGTTACAGAGGTATATACGGAAAATCGGCAGGTTGTTTGCCGGAATTGTTACAGGATATCAGCCCTGCGGCGTTCAGCGAAGCGGTTCCCGGCGGGCATTTTGTTGAGGTTCCTTGCGAATCCTGAGACCTGGGCCGGGGGGCGATTGTTCAACACTTTCTAAACCGGTCAGTCAATCCCATTTCTTCGGATTTTTTCACGTGTGTATCAGAATGCTCCCAGACACGGCAAGCTAAATTTAAGATAAGTTAATCTTTTGCCCGGCCTGCCCTGCCCCGCCCGCGTATCCGGGCTTCAGGCGAAGGATTTACACACTCTGAAGCTTACCATCCCGGAAAAGCTTTTGTGATTTGGATCCGTGACCTGAGTCGCCGACTTCATGCCATTGTGGAAGGCATCCACCCACAGCCCCCGCAATTCCTGAGCACAGGAAATGGAGATGGTGAAAAGGAGGGTTGAAAAGCGAAGCCACAGCATCGGGGGGCAACCCGGCACGGCGGATTTTTGCACGGTGCAGTGACCACTGGGAGTGGCGGGTTGCAGCCGCTATTTGGCATCTCCGCCGAAGGCGCATTTTCAAATTGATGGGACGGGTGGTCTGCGGCATCCCTGATAAATGGCGGCCACAGCCCGCCACTCCCAGTGAGCGCGTGCAAAAATCCGCCGTGGGCACCCGGCGATCATCGCACAGAAGCCCCGCCCGTTCTACAGCACATTCCGGGCAACTTTTGACACTATAAAGCGCATCGGGGAATTTACCGCTGGCGCTCCCCGGGGGACTTTGCTTTGTAGCCGCCCCCAAAACCGCCGTGGAAGACAACTACAAGGTAAAACTCGACATTTTCGAAGGTCCGCTCGACCTCCTCCTCTATCTCATCAAGAAGGATGAGCTGGATGTGCTGGACGTGAACATCGAGCGCATCGCGAAGCAATATATCGCGTATCTCGACACCTTCAAGATGCTGAACATTGACCTCGCGGGCGAGTTCATCGTGATGGCGGCAAACCTGATGTATCTGAAGAGCCGCACGCTCATTCCCAAACCCGTGCAGCCGCCGGAGGAGGAGGGCGATGAGGATGACCCGCGCTGGGAACTCATCCGGCAGCTCATTGAGTACAAAAAATTCAAGGACGCGGCGGGTTTCCTCTCCCGCCGGCAGTTGATGATGGAGCACGTCTATCCCGCCACGCCGGAAGTGCCGGACCTCAAAAAAGAGGATGTCGGGGGATTTCCCGAACTCGGCATCTTCGACCTCATCCGGGCCTTTCAAAAGATCCTGAACCGCTTCCAAAAGGAGGATCTCCGGGAAATCGCCGACGACCGCTTCACCGTCTCCGACAAGATCGAGTATCTGCTCAACCATGTCCCGCCCGGCGAAAGCATTCCGTTCCTCAGCCTGTTCGTGAGTGCCACCAGCCGCGACGAAGTCATCGTCACCTTCGTCGCCATGCTGGAACTGATGAAGCTGCGGCAGTTCCGCGTCACGCAGGATCACCTGCTGGGCGAGATCACGCTCTACCGAAACGAGAATACCTGAGCAGGCATCCCGCATCCCGTATCCCGCATCCCGCATCCCGTCACATGACCAACGAATTAGATTCCATCGTGGAAGCCATCATCTTCGCGTCGCCGGAAGGCGCTTCGACGAAGGAAATCGCGCGCTGTGTGCGCTCCGCCACCCACACGGCGAAGGAAGCCGATCCGGAGAATCCGCCGGAGACCATCATGCGCCACGCCGGCGTCACGGAGGAGGATGTCATGGCTGCCGTCGCACGGCTGAATCTCTCCTACATCGAAACCGGCCGCGCCTTTCTGCTCCAGGAACGGCCCGCCGGCTGGCGCATCATGAGCCGCATGGACTATGCGCCGTGGGTCCGTGAGCTTTTCCCTGACAAAAAACCCGCACGCCTCTCGCCCAGCGCCCTGGAGACGCTGGCCATCATCGCCTATCGGCAGCCGCTTACCCGCAGCAGCATCGAAGCGGTGCGCGGCGTCGGCATTGACGGCCCGCTGCAGACGCTGCTCGACCGCAACATTGTGCGCATCGCCGGCCGCGCGGATCTGCCGGGCAGGCCGCTGCTTTATGAAACAACGGATTTGTTCCTCGAGCATTTCGGCGTGAAGACGATAGACGAACTCCCCAATGCCGCGGAACTCCGCAGTGTAAAACTGCCCGAGCCGGAGCCCGTCGTCGAAGCCCCGTCCGCCGCACAGAGCGAACTCCCGCTGGAAGGCGTGGAGGCGCTCCCGCTGCCGGATGACGAAGAAAAGCCAAAGAAAAAAGGCCGTGGCAAGAAGCAGGTGGAAGCGGAACCCGCCGCTCAACCTCCGGCGGAGGACGCCATCTGGTCCGCCCCCGCTGACGAAACGCCTGCTGTTGAAACAGAGGAGGAAGCCCCTAAAAAGAAAAGCCGCAGCAAAAAGAAACCCGCAGAATCCGCCGAAGACGAAACACCAATGACTGTCGCCAGCGATCCTGAGCCGGAGCCACCCGCGGAATAGTTTGGTAATCTTTGTCGCCTCCGGCGTATCCGGGCACCCCCTGGGTCCAACCCCTCTCAACTGTCCCCTCTCATGTGGAAAGGCCGCTTCCAAAAACAAACCTCCAGTCTCGTGCAGCGCTACGGCGAGAGCATCAGCTATGACTGGCGGCTCTATTCTCACGACATCGCCGGCAGCATGGCGCACGCCGAGGCCCTCGCCCGCGCGAAAATCATCAACCGCACGGAACTCACCGCCATTCACAAAGGCCTGAAGGGCATTCAGGCCGACATCGAAGCCGGCAACTTCGCATGGAAGCCGGAGCTCGAAGATGTTCACATGAACATCGAGAACGCCCTCACGCAGCGCATCGGTGCACCCGGCGCGAAGCTCCACACCGCCCGCAGCCGGAATGATCAGATCGCCCTCGATTCCCGGCTCTACTGCCGAGCCGAGACACAGACGATCACCGGGCTGGTGAAGAATCTGCAGCGCGCGCTGACGGCGCAGGGCTTGAAAAACCAAGCCGTCATCATGCCGGGCTACACGCACCTCCAGCGCGGGCAGCCGGTGCTGTTCGCGCATCACCTCCTCGCCTATGTGGAGATGCTGGAGCGCGACGCCTCGCGCCTCGCTGACGGCTTGAAGCGCATCAACATCCTCCCGCTGGGATCGGGCGCACTCGCCGGCTCCACCATTTGCCTCGACCGCGAATTCGTCGCGCAGCGCCTCGGATTCGACGGCGTATCCCACAACAGCATGGATGCCGTCGCCGACCGTGACTACATCGCCGAACTGATCTTCAGCATCGCACTGTGCGGGATGCACCTCTCGCGTCTCAGCGAGGACATCATCCTGTGGGTCAGCGCGGAGTTTGGTTTTGTCAGTCTCAGCGACGCCCACACCACCGGCAGCAGCCTCATGCCGCAGAAGAAAAACCCTGACGTCGCGGAACTCACCCGCGGCAAGACCGGCCGTCTCTACGGTAATCTCACCAGCATCCTCACCACCCTCAAAGGCCTGCCGCTCACCTACAACCGTGACATGCAGGAGGACAAAGAGCCGCTCTTCGACTCCGTGGATACTATCAAGCTCGCACTGGAAGTCTTCGCTGAGATGATCGCGGGCATGTCAGTCAATGCGGAGCGCGTCCGCGCTGCCGCCAGCGATCCCTTCCTCCTCGCCACCGACCTTGCCGACTGGCTCGTGCTCAAAGGCGTGCCCTTCCGTCAGGCGCACGAAATCATCGGCAAACTCACCGCCCACAGTCTCGCCACCGGCATCGCGTTCCCCGACATCCCGCTCGCTGACTATCAGAAATTCAGCCCGGCCTTCAATGCCACCGTCTTCAAAGTCCTGACTCTGGAGAGCGCCGTCACCGCGCGCAAAGCCACCGGCGCACCCTCCCCGGCCAACGTCGCCCGCGAACTCACTTCATGGCAGCAGCGCCTCACCCCCGCCCGCCGTCCGGCGCGCCGCTAGTCTTTTTCCATTCTTCCCATGATCGTCGGCCCCCTTCTCAAACTCCGCGACAAAATCACCAACAAGCGGCAGTCGCTGGTGGAGGATACGGAAAAGCCGTTTCTCGAACATCTCGAAGACCTGCGGAAGACGGTCACGCGCATCGTCCTGACACTCGTCATCGCCGTCATCGGCTGCTTCGTCTTCACGAAGGATTTCTTTGAATTGATGGAACAGCCGCTGCGGCACGCGGGACTGGATCAGCCCAAGGAATACAAACTACCCGCGGCAGTCGTGGAATCGAGCAGCGACGACATGGTGCAGCAGACGACATGGTGGCGCATCCACGGCACCGCCCGCGGCATGGCGGATCTGGACGGCACCCTGCGGGAGTCCTTCATCAAGGCATCCGCTCCTGACGAATTCACCCGGAGGTTTGCATGGGCACTGCTGTTCTACCACGCCGCCGACAGCCTGCCGGAGGCCAAACGCGAGGCGTGGATCGCTGATGCCACAGCACATCTGCCGGAAGCCGACCGCAGCACCATCAACGACTATGCCCGGCAGTTGACGGTGGCGAAGACATCCAGATCCCTGGAAAAGCCGCGTGACGCCCTGGAAATGGAAACATTTGCCCCGCCCGAGGGTTTCATGCTCTCCATGAAACTCTCGCTGTTCGCGGGCATTATCATTTCCTTCCCGTTTCTGTTCTACTTCCTGCTGGAGTTCATTCTGCCGGGACTCACGGGGAGGGAGCGCAAGATGATCTTCCCGGCGCTGGCCATTGGCTTCGGGCTGTTCCTCGTTGGGGTGGCCTTCGCCTGGTATATCGTCGTGCCGCAGACGCTCAAGTACTTCAGTGACTACAACTACGAACTCGGCGTCCTCAACAACTGGCGCATCGGCTACTACCAGAGTTTTGTCACCTCCTTCACACTCATCTTCGGCCTCATCTTTGAAACGCCCGTGGTCATCATGGTGATGGTGAAACTCGGCCTGCTCACGTCGCGGGTGATGCGCAACTCCCGCGGCTGGGCCGTCATTATCATCCTCGTCGCTGCCGCGATCATTACCCCCACCGGCGACATGCTCTCCATGTCCTTCATGGCCGCGCCCATGATCATCATGTTCGAGATCTGCATCTGGCTGGCGTGGCTCCATGAGCGCAGGGAGGCGAAACGCGAAGCCGCAGAGCAGCGGCGTGATGAATCCCGCCGTGCTGCGCTTATCGGCGTCGCGTCCGTGCCGGCGAGTCGTCCGGGCGATGTGGATGCCTCAAGCAGTGATGATCACAACATCTCTCACGAGAGCCCGCCTTCCTCCTCCGATCATTCTGCTTACTCCCCGGATCATCACGGCGAATCTCCTTCCGGCAGCACTCATCCTCACCATCCGGACGAAAGCCCTGATGCTGTTGGCGACTACGAACAATACCTGCGCGACCACGCCAGCCTCTACACTGCGGAGGAAACTCACCCTGAGAACATCCCCGTGGAAGACCGCGACGAGGCGCCCTCGCCGGAAGTCCCCGCAGCCGATCCTGACACCACGCCGGCTGGGGAGAACAGCAGCGACATTCCCTCTGCGGATGCCATCGCAAAGAAAGACGGTGAGCCGCCGCCAGGGCCGGCGTAAATGATTTGCCAGCACGGCTGATCACGAAAAGCCGTTCCCCGCTCATGCCGGAAACCACTGCTCATCCTCAAGGCATTTGGCCGGCCATCAGGGCGGCGTTCCGGCAGAACCGGCTGCCGTGCCTGTTGCTGAACCTTCTGGTCGTCGCCCTCGTCGCCAGTTATTACCTGTGGCCGGCAGTCGCCGGAGTTTGGGAAAGTGCGGGCGAGTTCAAAACCCGGTGGTCCTACGCGTTTTCCTTCGGCTCCACCGCCCTTTCCGCCGCGGTGCTTCCCTTCGCCATTCAGGGAATGATGGAAACTCTTCCCGCCGGCAATCGCCTCAAGGCCTTCCTCCTGCTCACCGCGTTTTGGGGATACCGCGGCATGGAAATCGATCTGCTCTACCGGTTCCAGGGCTGGCTTTTCGGTCATGGCAACGACCCCGCAACACTCGCGGCCAAGGTCGCCGTGGATCAGTTCATCTACAGCCCGCTCTGGGCGGTGCCCACCTATGTTATCGCCCTGCGCTGGATTGACCTCGGATGCTCGTGGTCCCGCACCAGGGCCTCGCTGGACCGCCGGTTCTGGACACACACTTATCCGACGATTCTCGTCACCAACGCCATCGTTTGGATTCCCGCAGTCACCCTCGTTTACAGCCTGCCCGGCCCGCTCCAGTTCCCGCTCTTTTCCATCATTATGTGCTTCTTCGTGCTGCTGGTGACCCTGCTGGCCCGCGGGAAATAGCCATTCCTCGTTCAATTGCTCGAAGAATGCCTCACGGCGGTGTGCTTCACTCCGGAAAAACCGCAAGATCCACGCCACCCCGCGCCCGGCATCGTCCCGGCGGGCCGGCCTGCAGGATTGGCTGATGGTCCCTTACCGAAGCGAGGCAATCAATTCGTCCACCTGCACACGGGCAAAAGTCGTCGTCACATCCCCCATCGCATAGGGGATGATCAGCGAACCGTTATGAAGCATGGAGCCACAGGTATAGACCACGTTAGGCACATAGCCCGCGCGCTCATCCACCGCCGGCACGATAATTGGCTCCGCCGACCGCCCGATCACCTTCGCCGGGTCCTCCAGATCCAGCAGCGTCGCCGCGATGGCATACTGCCGCATCGGCCCCACCCCGTGTGTCAGCATCAACCAGCCCTCCGGCGTCTCGACGGGCGAACCGCAATTCCCGATGATCGAAAACTCCCACCAGTATTTCGGCGTCTCCGACGGACGTCCCCGGTTCCAGATGAGCACATTGTCGGATTCCAGAATATAACGGTTAACGCCGTCCAGCCGCCCTGACATCACGTAGTTTCCATTGATCCGCCGCGGGAAAAGAGCCATCCCCTTGTTCTTCACAAACTTCCCCGCCATCGTGTGGCTGGAGATCGTCTTCAGATCGTTCGACATGAACAGCGACGGGAACCCGCTGATCCCATTGTAGGCCGTGTAGGTGCCGTAGATTGTGCCCGTGCCATCGTCATCGGTAAACCGCACCAGCCGCACATCCTCAATCCCGCGGCTCTCCTTTTCGGAGATCGGGAAAATGACGATCTCCGACGCATGGACATTCGGCGGAATCGGGATGCGATAGTTCGACCGCGCAAACGTCTGCATATTGCGCCGCGCCTGATCGAACGTCGCCTCCGACGGAGCCGAAGGCCGCAGTTCCTCCAGCACCCGGTCCAACTCGCCCATGCTGAAGCACACGCCCAGCTTCTCCAGCACCGCCTCCTCGAACGGCCCCAGCGCCCCGAGATCGGCTAGCGCATGCCGCAGGAAACCCGTGTCAAACTCCGCATCCGGCAGAGGCTTGAGCGCGCGGAGGCTGGGTGAGGTCTCCTCCATGGTAATGCCGTTGTCCGCGTCAATCACGCCCACGCGAAAGACGATCGAGGAAAGGTGCCCTTCGCCTGTCGCCCGCAGACTCATCAAAAACCGAGTACTCCCCGGCGGCACCCCATGCTGATTGATGGCAGGCACGATGGACGGATTGAACAGCGCCGCCGCCTCCACGGCATACTCCATCGTGAAATACGCCCCGATGAGCATCCTCCGTTTGTCATCCAGAGCCGTGCCCCCCGGCACCAGCGCCCGCACCCGCCCGAAACTCTCCATCCAAATATCGTCAATGTCAGGATGCCGCACCCCATAGCGCGCCTTGAGGTCCGCCAGAAGCCACTGCGCCTCCCCATCCGGCAGCGTCAGCACCCGCTCTATCCGCCCCCGGTTGGCTTCTTCATCGCCGGCAAAAAACCGCGTGATCATTCGACCCGCATCCGGCTTGATCCGGTGCGGCAAGCGATGGACTTGGACAGGTGGCGGAGTCATGGCCTACTCTGGAGCAGTAGTCCGTGGATTCAAAACGCTTTCCCGGACCCGGCGGGCGATTCACGCGGAGCGGAACGAGCGTCCCGGAGCAGGGCTGGGCAGCAGCATTATCATGGCAGCAGTGCCACCCGGTAAAAGCGGCTGGGTTTGGATGCGGGGGGACTGTCCGTGCGCGGCAGTCCGCGATCCAGCCATTGCGTGCGGTTGGCCGCGGCGCGGATCGCAGGCAGACTGGCTTGCCAGTTGGTCCCGTCGCCGGAATACTGCACCTGGTAGCGGAGGCCGGGTGTGGTCGGAAATTCAATCATCACCCCGCCGGGAACGGATCTGACCGAATCGATGCGAAAAGCCGCGGCTGTACCCGGCACGGACAGGTCCAGCGGCTGCGCTGCCAGTTCCGTGGAAAGCACCGG
>JANNVM010000784.1:0-3334 GCA_031414455.1 Verrucomicrobiota bacterium | reverse complement strand
AACGTTGGAGTGCTGGAGGACGAGCAGTTCCTCGCCGGTCGCGGCGTTCCATACTTTCGCCGTCCGGTCCTGGCTGCCCGTGACGATGCGTTGGCCGTCAGGGCTGAAGGCCACACTCCACACCGCCGCCACTGGCCAATTCCGGGGGGTGGATCCGTTGAGCGAAAGGATGACCCGACCGGTCGCGGTCTCCCACAGCTTCACCAACCCGTCGCCGCTGCCAGTGACGAGCCGTTGGCTGTCGGGGCTGAACGCCATGCTGCTCACAAAGTCCGCATGTCCCTTGAGGTCGGGGACCTCCTGACCCAGCCCGGCATCCCACACTTTCGCCGTCCCGTCATCGCTGGCGGTGACGATCCTTTTGCCGTCGGGGCTGAACGCCACGCCACGCACGATGCCTGCGTGCCCCTTGAGGGTGAAGACTTCCACGCCCGTCACGCTGTCCCACAGCTTGGTGGTCTGGTCCCTGCTGCCGGTGACGATCTGTTGGCCGTCGGGGCTGAACACCAAAGCCGTCACCGCTTCCTTGTGTCCCTTGTGGGTGAAGAGGAGTTGACCCGTCGCGGCGTCCCACCCTGTCGCCGTGCCGTCCCAGCTACCGGTGGCGATGCGTTGGCCGTCAGTACTGTAGATCACACTCGTCACTTGCTGGTTTCCGTTGAGGGTGAAAAGCGACTGGCCCGTCACGGCATCCCACACCTTCGAGGTCCCGCCATTGCTGCCAGTAACGATGCGCTGGCCATCGGGGCTGAACGCCACGCCACGCACATTCTCTACACAACCCTGAAGGGTGAGTGCTTCCTGGCCCGTCACCGCGTCCCAAACCTTCGCCTCGCCAGGCCCATTATCCCGATCACCAGCACCCGTAACGATGCGCTTCCCATCCGGGCTGAACGCCACACTCCACACCGAATAGTTGTGCCCCTTGAGTTCAAGCAGCCGCTGGCCGGTCGCGGCGTCCCACACCATCGCTTCGCCCGGTTTTATGCCCACCCCCCACTCGCCACCGCCGGTGACGAGGCGCTGGCCGTCGGGACTGAAGGCCACGCTCAGGATCAGGCCTTGGTGCCCTTTGAGGGTGTGGAGTTCCCCGCCGGTCGTGGCCTCCCACACCTTCGCCGTCCCGTCATGGCTGCCAGTGACGATGCGCTGGCCGTCGGGGCTGAACGCCACGCCCGCCACTTCCCCGGTGTGGCCTTGCAGCGTTTGTTGGGCGTTGATTCGGTTCGAGAGGTAGCGGTACTCCCAGCCCCGCAGCTTCTCCTGACACTCGGAGAGGTAATGCCCCGCCAGCCCCCCGTTGCCGAATTCGAAGTCGGACTGGGCCAGCATCAGCTCTCCCGCATAAACCAGCCACTCCGCCCGCGTCAGGCTCGCATCCGCCCGCATCGTTGCGGCCTCAGCCTTTTTCTGCTGGGCCACCGCCTCAGCCTGGGCGTCCTGAGCGGCAATCCGTTGCTTAACTTCGTCCTTCCGGGCATTCGTTGCCATCACCGCCAGCCAGAAACTCACGGTCGCGCCAGCCACGAGCAGCACAGTAATCGTAGTCAGCGCAAGAAAGGCAGCGCGGTTGCGCTGAATCCATTTCACGGCCCGTTCCAATCCGGCGACGGGACGGGCGAGAATCGGCTCGTGCCGCAGCCAGCGATCCAAATCGGCCGCCAGCGCCTCGGCCGAGCCGTAGCGCCCGACCGGATCTTTATTCAGGCACTTAAGGCAGATGGTTACCAGATCGTGATCCAGTCCCGGCCTCAACGCCGGGGGCCAGCGCGGATCCTTTTCCAACACCTGCCGCACCGTCTCAATCGCCGTGCCTCCGGCGAAGGGTGGCCGGCCTGTGAGCAATTCATAGAACACCGCTCCCAATCCGTAAACATCCACCGCTGTCGTCAAATGCTTCGCCTCACCGCGCGCCTGCTCGGGCGACATGTAACTCGGCGTGCCGAGCATGGCCATCGTGTGAGTCAACGCGCTGTCTTTCTCCATCAGCCTGGCGAGTCCGAAGTCGGTCAGGTGAGGTTCTCCCTGTGCATCGAGAAGGACATTTCCCGGCTTGAAGTCTCGATGCAGGATGCCCCGCTGGTGCGCGTAGTGGACTGCCCGGGCGAGCTTCGCGAGCAGTTCGGCCGCCTCGCGTTGCGGCATCGGAGATTCGAGACTGGCCAGCCGGTGTGCGAGGGACTGGCCCTCAATCAGCTTCATGCTGAAGAACGGCTGGCCCTCACATTCCCCGGCTTCATAGACCGGCACAATATTCGGGTGATCCAGACTGGCCGCGGCATCGGCTTCGGTTCGGAATCGTTCCACGAAATCCGGCGCGGCGAATTGACCTGAGACCAACACTTTCAGCGCCACGGTCCGGTTGATCGGCTGCTGGCGGGCCCGGTAAACGATGCCCATGCCGCCGCGCGCCACCTCTTCCAGCAACACGTAGGCTCCGAACTGCCGCGGCAGCGCTCGAGGGCCAGCCACCATCGGTCCGCCGTCCAGCATCGCTGAGATCAGGCACTTCGCACAAAGCCCCCTCGGGGCATCCGGAGCAAGGAGGCACCCGCATTTCGGACAAACGAGGCTGACGGAAGAGGACGACATTCGGGGGAGAGATTCTTTATTCACTGAGAAGAAAACCGGCGGATTCCTTTCGCCCCTGCCGCGATTATTTGACGAGGGCTGCCAACATGTGCCGCAATTCCGGCTCGACCTCGTCAGGTGACGCCACCGTATTGGCTACCTCTTCGAAGAGCAGCGCCCGGAACCGCGCCCGCATCCGGAAAATAGCCGACGTCACCGCCGCGGCCGACGTTCCCAACTGCCGGGCCGCCTCGTCATAGGTTACCGAACCCTTGTCATCGAGGAGGAAGCCCTTCAGGACTTCGAAACGATTCTCATCCGTTTCCTTCGCCAGCCGGTCAACCACCACGGCGATGAGGGTCTGGGCCCAGCGCCGCTCGTAAAGCGACTCCGGAGTCTCCGGCTCGACCGGCTCCATCCGGTAGCGCTCATCGGCCTCCATGCCGTCCAATGATAAAATCTGACACCCGCCTCCCCGCCGTGCGGCCTGCGCTTTGTCCCGCTCATTGGACAGAAAGTGGGACATCGCCGTGAGGAGAAAGGTCCGGAACTTCCCGAGATTCAGATCCACCGAGCGGAGGTAGTGCTTTTCGATCAGCCGTGCGAAGAACTCCTGAGTCAGATCGCTCGCGTCGTCATGGCTGTGTCCCTTGCGGCGCACAAAGGCATAGAGCGGATACCAGTAGCTCTGGCACAGTTGCGCCATCGCCTTGTCTCTTTCCGGCGACAGAGTGTCCCCGGCACGCACAATCATCGACCAGTG
>JANNVM010000783.1:0-2613 GCA_031414455.1 Verrucomicrobiota bacterium | reverse complement strand
CAAATGTGCTGGTTGGACCGCCGGATTTCCGGTCGGAAATATTTGTGTGGAATCTCCGGCGGATTTGCCGCCGGATTACATCGGTCCAGGAATGGACATCGGCTTCCGTCTGGTCAAAGCGGCCGTGCCGCGCCGGATGCTGCTCTCGGTGGAACTGGCATGGCTGTTGTCTCTGCCGAATTCAGACGCGGCCGCCGCCTTTTTTGTGAGCGGGGGCATGGCACTCAAAGGCGTCGCCAAAGGCCGCACCTATCCGTGCATCTGGCTCGACAACTTTCTCGACGCCCCTGAACTCGGCGCCTCTGATGACCTCGACGTCCATGAAGAGCGCCTGCGCGGACACAAACTGAAGCACTGCGACACCGCCGACCTTCACGCGTTCTGCCGGCGCTGGCTGGAAAACATGGGGCCGCCCTTCGTCGTTCCGTTCATTGACGGCGATCCCGTCATTGGTGCGCGGCCTCCCGGCTACGAAGCGCTTTACATAAAAGTGACCACCGAGGAAAGCCAGGGACCCGCGGATGATGTGGAGCCAATGGCCGAAGCACCTCCACCAAGAGAGGCAGACATCCTTTCCTCCTTCGGCGAGACCATGCCGCCGCCGTAAACTCACACCAACTCCATCTGAACTTGCATGGGCTGAACACCCCCTGCAAGTCCTCCGCACCGCCCCGCTGCCGGAGGAATCCTTCTGGGTGAACCTCCTCGGACGCGGCTACCCTGCACCGAACCGCAGCTTCCGCTGGTGTTGTGCGCCACGTAGCGCGGTCATGCCCTTTAGGCTGGCCGTGTTTGTGGTCTTCGTGCGGGCATGGCTTGGCCAAAGGCAAACACGGGCAGGCTGGAAGCCATGCCCGCGCTACATTTGGCGAAGCAATATCCGCGGATGTTGGGGGAGGGGTGGTAAGTTGATGATTGCCTGAGGGCGCGTCACGGCCTAGTCTGGCCACATGCAGTCACTGGAAACGGACATCGAAATCGGCGCGGACGGCAGCCTGAAGCTGCTCACGCCGCTGCCGTCGTGGATGAAGCCGGGCCGCGTGCATGTGCTGATGACTTTACCTGAGGCGGAGGCGCCTCAGGAGCCCATGACCGGCATTGAAAAGACCCCGGGAGTGAATGGCGGCGATGCCTGTATCGCCGGCACTCGCATTCCTGTCTGGGTGCTGGAGGAGATACGCCGTCAGGGAGGGACCGATGTTGAACTACTTGCCGACTTCCCCAGCCTCTCTGCCGCCCAGCTCAAACAAGCATGGGCCTACGTGACGGCCCACTCTGCCGAAATCGAAGCCGCCATGACTGCTCACGCGGGGGCGTGATCCCGCTATTTTCTCCGCTCTATGGCGCGGCTCTACTCCAATGAGAACTTTCCCCGCCGCGTGGTGGAGGCGCTGCGTTCCGTGGGACACGATGTCCTCACGTCACTGGAAGCGGGGCGGGCAAATCAGCGCATCCCGGACGAGGAAGTAGTCCGCTACGCCACCAGCGAAGGGCGCGCCGTGCTGACGCTCAATCGCCGTGATTTCGTTCACCTGCACGCCGCGCGACCCGGCCACGCCGGCATCGTGGTCTGCACCTATGACGCCGACACGGCAGCCTTCGCAGCGAGGATTCACGCCGCCCTGGAGGGTAAGTCATCCCTGGAGGACAAACTGCTGCGGATTGTGAGGCCCGGTTGAGCGGCGGGACCGGATTCAAATGGCCGTCACTTCGCCGGCGGGAACGGGCGCATGGGACGGCTGTGGCAGACGCTGATTTTGAGCCGGTGGAAACCGCTGCTGGCCTGGATGCCGGTGGAGAGCGTCATTCGGGAGCGGCAGGCGGCGTATTATGCGGCGTTGGCGGCGTCGGACAAGGCGGGCGCGTCCACCGGGTTTATCGAATTTCTGCTTTCGGCACTACTCCAAGCCTTGCAACAAGTGGCGGGGACCGTGCCAGTCACCGACCCAGTCACCGATCAAGTCAGAGCGCTGCTGAAGGCCATGGGCAAGAGCACGCTAAGCGCGATGGAGTGCATGAAGAAGCTGGGCCTGACGCACCGCGCCAGCTTCCGCCAAAACTATCTGCAACCGGCCCTGAAAGCGGAATTGATCGAGCGGACCGTGCCGGAGAAACCGAACAGCCGGCTCCAGAAGTATCGCCGGAAGAGTTGACCGGGGATGATCCAGATGGGGCGCGGTTGGGAATGAGGGACGCTTCGGACAGCATGGGATTGCCCACCATGACAAGCCTGGATTTGCTCTGGTTGCGCCGTTTACATCGGCGTGGCGGATGTCACGATAGCGCCAGATGAGTGATGGAGCGGCGCAGCAAGATTTGCCGGCGGTGCGGGACTTCCCGGACCGGCTGCCGCCCATGGTGGTGAAGGAGCTGCGGCAGGGGCTGCGGGCGAAGTTATTCGGCGAAACCATCGCGGGATTTCATCTGGTGCTGATGGTGATTCTGCTGCCAGCGGTGTCGTTTAGCGAGACCTCAGAGATCAGCGGCATCCAACGACTGTTGTGGTGGATTTTCATTGGCGTGCTAGTGTTGCTGCTGCCGCTGCGCGGGTTGTCGTCTCTGATCCAGGAGCGGCGGGAAAACACGCTGGATACGCTGCTCCTGACGAATCTT
>JANNVM010000782.1:0-5729 GCA_031414455.1 Verrucomicrobiota bacterium | reverse complement strand
GCGCCGGGATGTGTGGGCGGAACATTTTTGCTGGACGAGCGACCGGCAGGTTCTGGCGGGGCTCACCCCGACCGGGAGGTCGACGATTTCCAGACTTCGTCTCAACAGGCCCGGAGTTGTCCGCCTGCGCCGGGCACTCTGCCTGCTGGGGTTGCACTCATCTGCGGAGCAGCGCTCAAGCCCCGATTCTTAAGGGTGGGTCGTTCTTGCCTGTGGACCCGAATCAGTGAAACCGGCTGCTGATTATGCGGACCGTCACCGCGATTACGGTATCCTGAAAGTAAACACATCTGAAAAGTAAATGAAATGCCGGGCGTAGGGGTTTGCATGATCAATCAAATTCACCCTGATCGTGTTGTGGCCCGTTCGCGTGCGGCGGCATTCACTCTCGTCGAAATCGTTCTGGTCATCACCATCATCGCCGTCCTTGGAGCGGCGGCGATTTATAAAATCAAAGGGACTGTGGACGTGGCCAAGGAAACGCGGGTGGAGTCGGACATCAAGAATGTCATGACGCAGATCAAGGTCTATGAAGCGCGGAATCTGGCGCCGCCGACGACGGAACAGGGCTTGAAGGCGCTCGTGGAAATTCCCACCGTGGAGCCCGTGCCGGGCAAATGGACGCAGCTTTTGGAGGAGATTCCGAAAGACCCGTGGAACAAGGAGTTCCAGTACGTTTACCCTGCGAAACGCAGCAAATCGGATTACGACATTTTCTCTCTGGGCAAGGATGGAGTGGAAAGCGCCGACGATATCGGGAACTGGAAACTGGCCCGCAAGGATTAGACCGGAAATCATTCGCCATGACCGACCAGATGCACAGCGGGCCGCCTGACGGCTCTCGCACGAGCGCCTTTACGCTTATCGAAATCGTCGTCTCGCTGACCATCATCGCGGTGATCGCGGTGGTGGCGATCCCGACGCTGAAGGGAATTCAGCGCGATGAAAAGGCGCGGGAGCCGATGACGACGCTGGCCGGTGTGGTCCAGGAGGCGCGGCACCGGGCGATGCGGGAACGGCGCTCCTATCAGATTGTATTCGAGCCCGGAGGCATCCACGCCAGCCCGGCGATGTATCCCTTCGAGAAGCTGGAGGATTTCCTGAAACAGCTTGAGGAGATTCGCCTCCCGCCGCGGGTGGATGAAATGCAGCGCGCGGGAGTGGAGCGGCAGGAAGTCGCCGGCGGTCAGGCGGGCCATCAATCCGGGCCGGTGGTCCACCTCGCCGGGGTGCCGTGGACACTGTCTATTCCGCTGGAACTGGGGACGGAGTGCGGCGTGCTGATGTGGGGGGACGGAGAATGGGATGTGCTTGATGGCGGGAAGATGCGGCGCTGGGTGTTCCAGCCGGCCGGGATGTCCAATCCGGCAAGGGTTCGCCTGCGCAGTGAAGGGCAGGAACTGGAAGCGGGTTTCGATGTCCTGACCGGTGAACTCACCAGCGAGCATACGCACGTTCTCTCCAGGCAGCCATGACTTCCCGCACTCTAATCCACCGCTGCTTTTCCGCCACCGCACGGCGGGCCGGCCGCGGTGGTTATGTGCTCCTTGAAATCATCATCGCTCTGACCGTTTTCGCCGTTAGCGTCGCCGGTCTGGCTGCGGTGCTTCACGCCAGTCTTGATTCATCAAATCTCCTGAGGCGTCAGGCTTCGGTCCGCCGCGGGCTGGAGTCCATTCTGGTGGAGGCCAAAGCGAAGCCGAAGCGTGAAGAGATGCCGATGTCCTATCGCGATGACGGACTGGGGGTCGAATACCGCACGGATCTGGAGGAACTGAAATGGGTGAACCGCCGGGGGCTGCCGGTGAAAGGTCTCTATATTCTGCGCGCGATGGCCACCGACCTGCGCGCCTCCAAACCACTCAACGACACCGCGGAGGTCTATGTTTACCGCCCCTGACATGCGCGCCGGAAAATGCCGCCGGCAGCACGGTCTGACGCTTCTCGAAGTCGTCGTCGGTCTGGCGATTCTGGGCCTGATGTCGGGGGCGATTTACGGAATCGTGATGGGCTCGGTGGAATCCACGGCCGCACTGGCGCTCATTCAGTCGGAGGACCGCCGCGTGGAAACATTTCTCCAGCGCACGCGCACGGCGTTCGCTCACCTGCCGGCGGGTGCGACACTTGAATTGAAAGTCATCGAAGCGGAGCCGCTGCGTCAGGAACTAACACTCCGTGGAGTGAATGAGGCCTTCGTCTGGGGCGAGCGCGGCGGGTGGGAGAAGTCAGCCGTGACGCTGGCGCCGCTGCGCTGGCCGGTTGACCGGGCCCCGCAGTCCGTCAAACCGGGTGAGCCGCTGTTGCAGCAGCGGTTTTCACTCGCCATGACCGTGCCTGATTTCTATCGCGTGGATCCTGAAGGCGAGCCGCTCCCGGACAGCGTGCTGCGCTCGCGTCAGGGGCACCAGTTGTTGCAGCCGGATGTGGAGGGCCGTTTCTGGCTGGACCTGCTGCCGGAAGTGGAGCGCGTGGAGTGGCGCTTTTACGACCCGGCAAAGAAAACCTGGCTGGAACTGCATCCGCCTGCACGCCCGCCGCTGATCGAACTCCGTCTCCTGCTGCCCGGCCGCAAAGTTCCCCTCCGCGCCGTCTTTGAAACCGCCTGACATGACCGCCGCCCGCACCATTGCCTCTGGCACTTACGCTTCCGTTCGCGGACAGCACGGATCCAGTTTGTTGCTCGTGCTCTGGGCCATCATGCTGATGTCGTTCTCCGTTATCGGGCTGGTCACGCACCTGTCACGCGGACTCGATGAATCCATCAGCGCAGAGAAGGAATTCCGCGCCCGGCTGCTGCTCCAGTCGGCCCGGGTGCTCGCCGCCCATCCCGCTATAGAACGAGGCGATCCGCTGCTTCGCCAGTCGGTTTCGAACGTTACCTCCTATGAGGTCAAGCTGACCACCGAAGGCGTGCATCTCGGCATCAATCAGCTTGGCAGCAGCGGCACGCAGCGCCGTTTTGCCAGGCGGCTCTTTGAAAAATGGGGGCTCGACGTGCGGCAGGCCCAAACCCTGACAGATTCCATCGCCGACTGGATTGACGCGAGCGACCGGCCGCGGCCCCAGGGCGCGGAACGCGAGTATTATCTGCCGCTTGGCCGCCCCGATTTCCCGTTCAATCGCCCGTTCGATAACATAGACGATCTCCTCCTCGTCCGCGGCTTCGCTGAACTCGACCGGCTGCGCCCTGACTGGCGCGACTTCTTCACGCTGTTTGGCGACGGAACGATCGACCTTCATTTGGCTTCCGCGGAAATGCTCGCGGCGCTCTTTGACGTCACACCTTCAGAAGTCGGCCGTTTCATTAGCGCCCGGCTCGGACCTGACGGGCTGGCGGAAACCATTGATGATCCGCACTTCAAGTCACTTCCCGAAGTGCGCCGGCTTCTCGACGTGCCGCAGGAGAACTACTCGGAAGTTACGGCGCTGCTCACACTGGATCATCCTGTCAAACGCACGGAATGCCTCGCCCGTGCCGGCAGTCTGGAGCGCCGGCTGACCATCATCAGCGGTCCGGGGATCAATTTGATCAGGGAGGAATAGACCCATGTTCAACCGCACCACCGTCCTCCTGCCCGCAGCCGACACCCAATGGGAAGTGTGGCGCTGTGGCAGCGGCTGCGTGTGGCAGGGATCCGCGGACGATCCTGTCAGAGGGGCGGAAGGCAGCCGGGCGGTTATTGTTGCGTTGCCGGCACGATCATGCCGGACGTTCGCCTTTTCCGCTCCCACCGAAGACCGCCAGCTTGTCAGGAAACTCGCGTTTGCGCAGTTGGAGAAGCGGGGGCTCACGGCGGCGGGATCTGAGCAGACGGCCTTCGACTGCCATGTGCTGGAGCAGGGAGGCGGACGTTCCATTGTCAGCGTGGATGTGGTTACGCCGGAAGCCACCGCCAGCCTGTCAGGCTCGAAAGCGAGCGCTGCGGTTCCGAGTGCGAGACTTTTCTCCATCCCCCCCGGCAAGCTGGTGGTGATGGAGGAGCACGGGCGGCTTGTGCTGTGCGCCGGCAACGGCGGACGGCTGCTGCACAGTCAGATTGTTTCGGCGACCCGCGATCTCAACGGCCACGCCGCGCCGGAGATTCGCATCGCCAGCCTCGCGTTGCAGCAGCAGGGCGTAATGGAGGATGTGAAGGGTATCGAACTCTGGGGGGATTTCTCCGCAGGAGATGCCAGCGAACTCAGCGGTCAGCTTCAGCTTCCCGTCGTGGCCAAAGCGCGCCCCGCGCCTGACAGTCCCTCCGTCCGCCGGGAAAGCAGTGCCCGCCTGCTGCCTCACGCATCGCGTCAGGAAATGCGCCGCCGCCGTTTTGGGCTCCTGCGCGGGGCAGCGCTCGCCGTGCTTCTGGTGCCGCTGGGCTGGTGGATTCTGGAATTGCGCACGAAACTCGGAGATGTTGAGACCGAGGCCGCCCGCATCGAGAGCACTCTCGACATTCCCACGGCAACGGGTGTTGACGGAGCGGACGAGGAGAAAGTTCGCGCCGAGCACGACCTGGTGACTGCCGCGCAGGCACGCTGGGCTAGCCTGCGCATGGCTCTCGAGCCACGGCGTTATCCGGTCGCTCATCTGGATGGACTCACTCGCTGCCTGACCGCGGCGGATGTCGTGCTGACCCGCTTCGAATCCAAAGTCACGGAAATAGCGGCCTCAGCGACTGCACGCTCGGCGATGGACGCCTACAACTACTTCAACGCCGTCAGTAAAGACGGATCACTCGGGGTGTATGCATGGAGCATGGCTCAGCCAGCCATCGGAGCCGACGGGACGGCTTCTTTTGAACTGAAGGGCAAAATGCGATGAAACGAACGCTCAAAAAATCCGAGAAGACCCTCCTCGCGCTCTGCGGCGGCGTAGTGGCGTTCGTGGGCGCGTGGTTTCTGTGGGACGACTACAGCGCCCGCATGGCGGCGGCCCGGGAGAAGATCGAAAATCTCCAGCCGCGATTCACCGCTGCGGTGGCGGCGGCGGCGGATGCGCCGTTCTGGAAAGAGCGTCAGTCGTGGCTGGATGCCACCATGCCGGTCATGGGCGATGCCGGCCAGGCGCACAGCACGCTTCTGGAGCATCTCCAAAACACCGCCCGCGAGCGCGGCCTAACGCTGACAGCTCCGGTGCTGCTCAAGCCGGAAGCCGGTCCTCATCATCGCGATTTGTCCGTGAGTCTGCAAATCACCGGCCCGGACAATGCCGTCTTCCGCTGGCTCGCCGACCTCCAGTCACCGGAAAAATTCCAGCTCGTCAAATACCTCCTCCTCACACCCGCCACCGTCTCGCCTCCCCGAATGACCGGCACCGTCACTGTCGCCCGCCTCTACAAGCCATGAAACCAGCCGCCTTCATCGCTCTAGCTCTCGTCGCCGGCCTCCGCGCCGATGAGCCGGCTATTCCGCCGCCGGTTAGTGCCGCAAACTATCCCGCCCTTCTGGAGCGTCCGCCGTTCCGCGAGGTGCTGGGGCTTTCCCAGTCGCTCGTCCTGTCAGGCGTCGCCTCCCTGCCGGGCGGCAAGGTCGTCACCGTGTGGGACCGGGCCACCGGCCGTTCGTTTGTGGTCACCGCGACTCCGAACCCGCAGGGATGGAAACTTGCAGATCTCACGGAGAGCACCGACTTGCGCAGTGTCGCGGCCACCATCGCATCCGGCGAGGAATCGATCACGCTTCGCTTCGATCCCGAGCGACTGACGCCGCCGAAACTGGATAATACTTCGAAACCGGCTCCGCGCAGC
>JANNVM010000781.1:0-14210 GCA_031414455.1 Verrucomicrobiota bacterium | reverse complement strand
AGCGCGTCCTTGAGGCGCGCCGGATCGCAGAAGTCGCCGAGCCAGTATTTGGAGCAGCCGAGCGCGCTTTGCGATATCTCCAGGACCATCGGCTCGATGCCCGTGAAGCCGGCCTGCGCCGCGATTTTGATCATGTGATCGAGTTTGTTGTCGTAGCCTTTGCCGGTGCCCTGCATGAACCAGGTATAGACTTCAGAGCCGAATTGGATTTTGCCCATGGTGTGAGTGTGGTTGGAGTGGGTTGCTGATGGTGTGGGTTTGGAAAAACCGCTGCATGGCTATCCAGGATGGCGACGGCTGACAAGCCTGGAGTTACCGCCGCGTCAAAGCGCAGCCAGGATCGGCATTCCCAGTCGATGCCGGACAAGTCCACCGGGCAGGGCATGGTGCATGTGATCACTTTACGAACGGTTCGGAGGAGGATAGTGGTGCGCTGTGCCATCCCGGAATATCATCCAGTTCTTCTGCATCGCTGCCTGCGGTGTTTCCGGGTTTCTCGTCATCAAATTCCAGTCGGCTACCCGCCGTGAGACTGCTCAGAGCGTGGCGACTGCGGTTGGGGAATTCGCCGGGCCACCGGCACCGCGTGCGACAGCCCTGGGCCTCAGCGGCATCCATGATTACTCGCGTCTCGGCGATGAGGACCTGGCACGCCGTTATGGCAACGCGATTATGGGTGGCAGCCGTGAGGCAATCAGGATCCTTGCCGCCGTGCGCAGTTCGTCCGTGCGCCGGCACCTCATTGACAAACGAAGCTGGATGCTTTTGCCGCTGATTCCGGAGTTGTTGGCGGTCCTGCCGGACGGTCCTGACAAAAACTATGCGCTGCGGACATGGGGCACCCTTTCAGGCGGCAATGCCCGGTGGGGGATAACCGAGGAATCACTCCGGACGCTTCAGACGCTGGCTGCTTCGGACCCGCAGGCCGCCGTCCGCTTCCTGCACCAGTGCCCCGGTATCACTGCCGAAGGACATCTCCAATTGCTGGATGCCATCATCACGATTTCCGCCGAGCATGACCGGGTGCGTACCGCGGAACTGGCGGATTCCATCCCGGAAGAAGCGCGACCGGTTTTTGAAGAACGGTGCCGCCGGGAGATTTCGAGCAAACCGATCTCCTCGAAGGCTGAACTGGTAGCTGCAACGCAATGTGCCGTAGGCTTGCGCTGGGAGGTAGTCAGGCATGAAATGATGAAGCAGATTGCCACTGCCTATCCTGGCATTGACGTAATGGAAGCAACCGCATGGGGAGCCTCGCTGGCCGATGAGGATTTCGCTGCGGCGTCGCCAAATCTGGTGACGGAATTGCTGGAAGGGGCGGTGATCCGGGAGGCAAGCGACGGCCGGCTCGAAGCCTGCTGGCCGGGGACGGTGGAAGGCAGCGCGGACTCCCTGACATCTCTTGCGGACCGATATGTGGCCGCCAGAGACACAGGCCCGGTCCAGACCTGCCTTCTGCACGCGTGGCTGTCCCGGGCGCCGGCCGAAGCGGCAGTTTGGATTGAGAAAACCGCACAGCGTGACATTCACTTCGAAGTGCTGATGCAAGCGCCGGCGGAGCAGTTGTTGCGATCCTGGATGACGACGGACAGCCTCGCGGCATCAGCGTGGGTCGAAAGTCTGCCCCGCGGCCGGCTGCGGGACAGCAGCTCCTTCGGAATTGCCGGCAGCATTGCCTCCGAAGATCCCGCGGCGGCGTTCGCATGGGCCAATTCGATCGCTGATGACGGAATGCGCAAACTCATGTTGACCCGCCTCGCGTGGCGGGAGACACGGGATTCGGAGGAATCCGCAGCCCGCCTTCGGAAAGCCGGAGTGAGTGCCGCAGACATGCAGAGTGTCATCGCTGACGGCGTTGCTTCCCTCCCCCCACGGCCATGAAACGCGTTCCTTTTCTTCTCACCTGCATGGCCGCCGCTGGAATGGGGCTGCTCATCGGCAGCGTGATGCCCGCTGATCACGCTGCGGAGTTGTCAGGCGCGTCCCGCAGCCATCAGCAGGAATCGCCGAAAGCAGCGGAGTCCGCGGCCCCGGCTCCACCCGCCGCATCGCCGCCGGACGCCACTAACATCGAGGCCGGAATCCCCCCGACCCTGCACCCATCGCTTCGGAATCACCGTGCCGATCTCGAATCACTGGCCGCACAAGGTCTGGATAAGGATACCGCTTTGACCCGCTGTCGCGAGACCATTGGGTATCTATGCGATGAAGATCCCGAAGCCGCGATTCGTTACGCGCTCAGTCCGGCGTTTCGGAAATCGGACGCCGGGCTGGAACCTGTCGCATCAAGGCTCGTGATTGCGGATCCTTCCCGGCTCATCACGCTGGGAAGAGAATCCGGGAGGCCCGGGATCACCCTCCAGGGCATCGCGGCCCTCGCGGAGCGGGACCCGGAGGCGGCTCAGCGCGAAATCGAATCAGAAATTGCAAGCGATGACCGGCGCGCCCCGGTTGAGGAGAAAATCCGTAATCTCCTGATCGTCCGAAAGGCGGTTCGGACGATGGCCGATCAGTGATACCGCGCGCCCGCTCTGAAAGCCGGTTTTGAAGAAGTTACGTGAAGAAGTTCCCCGGGAACTTGCGAGCCCTATGCATGGCTGAAGGCAAGAGCATCGCTCCCTTCATTTCTTGACGGCACCGGCATGTTCCATATGGGGGGCGGGATGTCGAAGAGCCTCAAGAAACGAATCCAGCGGAGACTGAATCCTGAGATCTACCGGGAGCACGGGGAGGAACGGAGGCGGGAGTCGCGGTTTTCGCGGGAACCGGCCGCGGCCGCGGTCCTTAACCTTTTCAGCTTCAAGTACACCACGGATGCGATCCTGGACGAGGCGACTGACAAGCTGCCGGATGCTGTCAGGGTCCGCATGGAGGCTCTCATCGACATCGTGAAGAGCAATCCGGCTTCGGTCGAAAACGAAGTCCTGGAATTGAGCCGGAAGTATCCTGACGTCATGTGCTTCCGGAACTGGTATTGCTCCTGCCTTCGTCTGCTCGGCCGCCACGACGAGGTGAGGGAATTCAGCGAAATCCTGTTCCGCGAACACCCGGATTATTTCTTCGCCCGGACAACTCTGGCGGACCTCGCGCTGGAGGATTACGACGTCAACCTTGCGGCGCAGCTTCTCGGCGGCGAAGTTGGGGCGCTGCTGTCGCTCTATCCGGACCAGGAGGTTTTCCACATCACGGAAGCGCGACACTGGTTTTCGCTGTGGGGAAGGATCGAATTGATGAAGGGCAACCTCGAAGCCGCGCGGTCGCATCGCAAAATGCTCCACCAAATGGAGCCCGATTCCGTCGCCGTTCAGGGACTGGACCGTCTAATGAACCCGGAGAAATTTCAATTGATTCAACTACTTGCCAACTACCGGCGGATGAAGGACGAGGCCGAAGCGGCGGAGAAGATGCCGCCGGTGAGGCGAGGTTTGCGGCGCTCGTTATGGCAGTCCGCGGCGGCGGAATAATCCTGAGTGGAGGGTTTCACGCACTTTGCGCCGCCGCCACCCGCGCCGCCGTGAAGGCCGCGACCGCGGTATCGAGGTCCGCCGTGGTGTGCGCCGCACTGACCTGGGTGCGGACCCGGGCTTTGCCGTGAGGCACGACGGGAAAAAAGAATCCGACGGCATAGACGCCGCGGGCCAGCACTTCCGACGCCATCTTCTGCGCGGCCGTCGCTTCGCCGAGCATGATGGGAACGATCGGATGCGTGCCCGCGCCGACATCAAATCCCGCCGCGCGCATCGCCGCGACATAGTGCGCGGTATTCGCCCACAGCCGGTCGCGCAGTTCCGTGGAACGTGTGAGCATTTCAAGGATCTTCAGCGACACCGCGGTGATGACCGGTGCGAGGGTGTTGGAGAATAGATAGGGCCGGCTGCGCTGGCGGAGCAGGGCGATGATTTCCTTCCTGCCGCTGGTATAGCCGCCGCTCGCGCCGCCGAGGGCCTTGCCCAGCGTCCCGGTAATGATGTCCACGCGGTCCATGACGCCGCACAGTTCGTGCGTGCCGCGTCCCTTTTCACCGACGAATCCGACAGCGTGCGAATCGTCCACCATGACCAACGCGCCATATTTGTCAGCGAGGTCACAGATTTCCTTCAGGGGCGCGTAGGTGCCGTCCATGCTGAAGACGCCGTCGGTCGCGATCATCTTGAATCGCGCGCCGGCGGCATCGGCTTCCTTGAGTTTCGCTTCGAGGTCCGCCATGTCGGCATTGTTATAACGGAAGCGCTTCGCCTTACACAAACGGACGCCGTCGATGATACTCGCATGATTCAGCGCGTCGGAAATGACCGCGTCCTGTTCCGTCAGGAGCGTCTCGAAGAGTCCGCCATTGGCATCGAAGCACGACGAGTAAAGAATCGTGTCCTCCGTGCCGAGGAACGCCGAGAGCGACTCCTCCAACTGCCGGTGCAGTGTCTGCGTGCCGCAAATAAACCGCACGCTGCCCATGCCGTAACCCCAGCGGTCCAGCGCCCCGTGGGCCGCGGCCACGATCTCCGGATGATTGCCCAGCCCGAGGTAATTGTTGGCGCACATAATGATAACCTCGCTGCCATCCGCCAGTTTCACGCGCCCGCCCTGGGGCGTGCCGATGAGCCGCTCGTTTTTAAATAATCCCGCGCTGCGGATGTCGTCGAGCGTGGTTTGGAGATGGGATTGGAAGGCACCGTACATGGATTTGGAAATCGCGCGAGTCTGCCCGCCGGGCATCCGGGATGCAAGAGGCGGATTCCGGCATGATGGAACCGCTGCCGCTCACACAGAAGATTTGAACAGGAGGTCGCAGAGAGCGCAGAGGCTATTGAGGAAATGCTTCTCTGCTTCCTCTGCTTCAACATTCTCGAACCTGTGCCTTACTCTCCCGGCCACTCGTAGGCCACCAGTGCCTTCAGTTCCCGCACATAGAGCGTGCGGCCATCAACCGCGAGGTGCGCCCAGCATTCCTCTTTTGTCAGCTTTTTCTGATCGAGAATCTCCAGCTTCTCCGGATTGGCGCGGATGAGATAGAGCGTGCCGTTCTGGTCGAGCGCGAGGATGCGGTCACCCTGATAGACGAGGCTCCAGTATTCACCGAACTTCTCCTCGCTCACCCAGTGCTGCGTGCCGGTGGCGAAGTCGAGGCAGGCGAAGCGCTTGTTGCGCTGGTGCATGAAGATCTTGCCGCCAATGACAACGGGCGTGCTCATGTAGCCCTCCGATTTGTGCTCCCAGGCGATGCTGGTTTTCATCGCGCCGCCGTCCTTCCCAAGATCCCACGCCTGCGAGCTTCCGTCGTAGGCGCTGGTGAAAATGCGGTTCCCCTTCACCACCGGCGTGAAGATGTTCATGCCGCGAAAGGCCTTCACCGGCTGCGTCCAGAGGACCGTTCCGTTGTCAGGATCGAGCCCGCTCAGTTCCGCCCGGCCCTGAACCAGCACCTGACGTTTGCTGCCCAGCGTCGTGATTACGGGCGAGGAGAACGATCCGCCCATCATGCCTCCGCCATCGTCCAGCGAGCGCCAGATCAGTTTGCCGGTCTTGCGGTCCAGTTTGCACATTCCGGCGCCGGCATGGGTGTAGAGCGCGTCACCCTCCACCAGCGGCGAGCAGACATACCCGAACGATTGAGTTGGCGCCTTCATCTCCCGGGGAAAATCCACGCGCCAGTTTTCTTTGCCGGTCGCAGCATTCAGCGACACCAGCACATCCTTCATGCCGGAAATATAAACGCTGCCGTCAGCGACGGCTGGAGTCGAACGCATCCAGTCACCGTTTCGCGCGGCAAAAAACGGCACCCCCTGATATCCCTCCCACTGCGCCGTCCACACGATTTTTCCCGTCGCCGCGTCCACCGCGTGGGCGAGTTCGAACTGCTTGTCCTTACTCTCCGTCGTGAAGACCAGCTTTCCGTCAGTCACCGGACCGGAGTAACTGGCCCCAAACGGCACGCGCCACTTCTCCTTCAGGCCGGCGAGGTTCTGCGGCCACTTTGCTCCGGCACACGAACCGTCTCGATCCGGACCGCGCCACTGCGGCCAGTCTGCGGCGGCGGGCCGGGCAAAGGCAACGAAGGTGGCAAGGGCAGCGAAAATGCGAAATCCGGAATTCATATGATCCTTTACGATTATCGGCGTGCCGGGGAAACAAAAATCGCCGCCGGCAAAACTTCTCCTTGCATCGCCAGTTATGTCCGGTATTTCTGTTGAAACAGAAATTTACGAAATGAACTCTCTTACACCCGTCGCGCAGCGCTTCATTCTTCACTGGGGAGAAATGGGAACCCGCTGGGGTATTAACCGCACCATGGCGCAGATCCATGCGTTGCTGTTTATTTCGGAACATCCGCTCAACGCGGAGGACATTTGTGCCGCGCTCAAGGTTGCCCGCAGCAATGTGAGCAACAGTCTCCGGGAACTGCAAAACTGGAAGATCGTGAAGATGATTCACCTTCACGGCGACCGGCGCGACCACTTTGAAAGTGTGAAGGATGTCTTTGAGATGTTCCGCCTCATCGCCGCCGAACGGAAGCGGCGGGAGATCGATCCCACGGTCGTCACGCTGCGGGAGTGCATCAGTGCCGCTGACCGCAAGAACGCCGCCGATGCTTATACCATCGATCGCCTCGATGACCTCGCCGATTTCTTTGAACTCGGTGCTTCATGGTTCGACAAAATGGGCCGCATCCCCGCCAAACGCCTGCAGAAGGCCATGAAACTCGGCGAAAAAGTCTTCGCCCTCCTCGGCATCGGGGACTGATTTTGCCGCAATCCGAAAATCCGGGTGATTGCCGTGCCGGAGACTTTCTTTTCTTACAGAAATATCCGTCAATTCCGCCTGTTACGCCAAAAATACATGAATCCACCTCTAACTCTCCTCATTCCACTGACGCTCATTGCCTGTCTTGCCGCGGGGTTCATCATTCATTTGGTCCGCCATGCCGGCTGGCGCCGGGCCATTGGTTGGCTGGCAGCCATCACTGCTGCGGCATTGGGGAGTTCCACGCTCATCACGCAGATTTCCATCCCCTGGAACAAACTCCTTCACGGTGTAGCCACGCTTCTTCCTGTCTGCGCGATGATGATTCCGCTCCTTGGGATGCTTGTGCTTGCCTGGCTGACCGGAGCACAACTGGCCAGCGGAATCATCCTGCTGACGAAACAATTCACACAATGAAGCCCGCGGGAAATTTACTCGGTCTCGTACCGCTGCCGCTCGTCACTGCGGGGCTTGTGCTTTGTTTCCTCACGCCTCCGTGGCTGGGAATGTGGCTGCTCGCCGGCGCACTGTTCACTGCGGCAAAATGGGCGGTGTGGTGGCCGCGGCGCGGCGGCATCCCGCTCCGCACGACGGTCCTGTGGTTTCTGTTCTGGCCGGGCATGGACCCCGCATGGTTCGAGAAAAGCAGCGGACGGGTGACGGCGCATCCGGCGCGCGGCATCGTACATTTGGCCATCGGCCTGGCGCTGCTGATGACGGCCATGCGCCTGACACATCCACTGGCGGCGGCGTGGACGGCGATGGTGGGGCTCATCAATGCCATGCACTTTGGCGCGTTCCATCTGGTGGCGTGTTTCTGGCAAAGGAGGGGCCGCCATGCGCCGCTGCTGGTGGACTACCCGCTGCGCAGCCGCAGCCTGACGGAATTCTGGGGACGGCGCTGGAACACGGCCTTCCACTATCTCGCGGAAAACATCGTCTTCCGTCCGCTCGTCCGCCGGCTCGGTATCAAAGCCGCGATGCTCACCGTCTTTCTCGCCTCGGGCCTTGTGCATGATCTTGTCATTTCCGTCCCGGCCCGCGGCGGCTGTGGTCTGCCCACACTCTACTTTCTTATTCAGGGCGGCGGGGTGCTGCTGGAGCGGCGCTGGAAACTGCGCAGCCGGGCGTGGGTCTGGGCCGTCACGGGACTGCCGCTGCCGCTCTGTTTCCCGCCTGCCTTTTGCGAACGCGTCATCCTTCCCCTGCTCTCACTGCCATGAATCTCCTAACCATCGCTCTCTACGCTGCCGGTGCCGGCCAGTTGGGCATTCTTGCCGCCAGCGCCCTAGTCCCCCGTGTGCTCGACTGGCGCACGGCCCTCGCACCACTGCATCCGTTTCTGCGAAAACTCTTCTGGGTCTATGGCGTGTTCATCGTGCTCACCATCACGGGATTCGGCACGCTGACACTGCTGCACGCCCCGGCCATGGCCGCGGGCGAACCGGTGGCGCGCAGTGTCGCGGCGTTCGCCGGCATCTTCTGGCTGGTGCGGCTCGTAGTGCAGTGGGCCGTCTTCGATGCCCGGCCGTTTCTCACCAATGCCTTGCTGCGCGCCGGATACCACACCCTCAGCCTCGCCTTCACGGCCCTCGTCATCGTTTATGCCGTCGCCGTTTTCGCCCCCATCCGCTTATGAAACCACGTATTATCCTGGCAGGAGGCAGCGGCTTCATGGGCCGCGCGCTGATCCCCGCCCTAACCACCGCGGGATACGAGCCCGTCATTCTCACCACCGGCAGCGCCCCGGTCCCGTGCGCTTCCGCGTCATGGGACGGCGTGCGACCCGGCGTTTGGTCTGATGCGCTGGAAGGCGCTGCGGCCATCATCAATCTCGCCGGTGCCTCGATGGACTGCCGCTACACGCCGGCAAGTCAGGCGCTCCTAACCGACAGTCGTCTCCTGCCCATTCGTGCCCTGGCCACTGCCTGCCGTGCCTGCGCCAGGCCGCCGCAAGTGTGGATTCAAGCCGGTTCGACGGGTATCTACGGCGACGCCGGTGACCCGTGGTGTGACGAAACCGCACCGCACGGCAGCGGCTTTCCCGCAGAACTGGCGCGACGGGTGGAGGACGGGTTCTTTGCCGCGGAACTGCCAGGAATCCGCCGGGTGCTGCTGCGCTTTGGATTTGTGCTCGGGCGCGGGGGCGGCGCGCTGCCGGAGTATGTGAGAATGGTCCGGCGCGGCCTCGGATCGGCCGCCGGCGGCGGACGCCAGTGGGTGAGCTGGCTGCACGGGGAAGATCTGCGCCGCATCGTCTTACGTGCGCTGCGCGACGACACCATGCAGGGTGTTTACAATGCCTGTTCACCGGAGCCGGTCACCAACGCCGTGCTCATGCGCACCCTGCGTGACACGCTGGGCTGGCCCGCACTGCCGAACGTGCCGGCCGGCGTCGTGAAGTTCGTCGCATGGATCATGGAGCGCGAGGCGTCACTCGCACTCGAAGGCCGCCGCGTCCGACCCGCCGCGCTGCTCCGCGCCGGCTTTCACTTCACTTATCCACAACTCGCTCCCGCCCTCCGCAATCTCCTTGATGCAGCGCCTGCGGCATTCACCCCTCAACCCGCTCTCCCATGAACGACACCGCCCTCACCATTCTGCTTCGTGCCGCCGCTGTGG
This sequence comes from Verrucomicrobiota bacterium, assembly GCA_031414455.1. GTDB lineage: Bacteria > Verrucomicrobiota > Verrucomicrobiia > Verrucomicrobiales > V1-33 > V1-33. Next base: position 4,850 of record JANNVM010000781.1, on the reverse strand, counting down.
GGCACTTCTGCATTGCCATCCTCAGCACCCAGCTTCCGCGGCTCCTCCACTGGCAGGACGACATCGCCCGCATGAGCCTGCTGGTGCGCGAAGTCTTCAAAATCCACAGCTTCTTCATTACCTTCATCATGGTGATGTTCGGCACCCTGACATGGAAGTTTGCGCCCGTGCTCGCGGCCGGCGGCAATGAAATCGCGGCCTGGCTCGCCGCCGGCCTCGCGCTCTTTTGGGGCATTCGCACCGTCTTTCAGTGGACCTTCTACAGCCGCTCACACTGGCAGGGGAAGCCCCGCGAAACCGCCGCCCACTGGACCTTCACTTTCGTCTATGGCATCTGGACAATTCTCTACGCCGCCTGCGCGCTCCGCTGAAGCAGAAGATTTGAACAGAAGGCAGCAAAGACAGCAAAGGCTCGGGCGGACGATGATATTCTCCCCGTCGCTGCGGTCTCCTGTTCTCTGCGTCCTCTGCTCCCTCCTGTTAGATTCTTTCCATTCCTATGAATACCGAACTTTACCGCCTCAAACTCCTCTGCCGCTGGGCGCTCGGCCTCGTCTGGATCTGGGAGGGCCTCGTGCTGAAGATCGTGTTCCGCCACGAGGTGCCCATGCAGGCGGCGCTCGTCGAACGCAGCGGCCTCTACTGGCCTGACGCGGACACGTTCACAGTCCTCCTCGGCACCGCCATGACGCTCTGCGGGATCATCCTGTGCAGCGGCTGGAAGGAACGCGCGGTCGTCCTAACTGCCACGCTGGGGATGACGATTCTCATCTTCCTCGTGGCCGGAAACAATCCCGTCTCGCTTCTCGACATGCACGGCGGCCTGCCCAAAGACCTCTGCCTCTATGCCTGCGCGTGGGTCGTGTGGCGGCTGGCGAAGCAGCGAACGGCAGCCTGACTCCTGCTCGTTAGCGCATCACCCCCGCGTCGTGCAGCGCCTTCTTTGCCGCGCCGCTCCAGTCTTTGTTCGCCGCAGGATTCGCCGGGCTGGGGTGGGGAATGCGGGCGATTTTCGCGCTGCCTGCGCCGGCGACAGTGCGCAGCCGCGCCTCCGCGAAACCGCCGACGCCAACGAGCCACCCGGGCTGGAGCAGGGCGATGACCTTCGCGAGGTGGGCATCGCAAGCCCGCTCGACGGGAGCCATCGCGGTGCCCGGCAGTTTGTCCGGCGTGATGTTGGAACCGGTCTCGCCCATCCAGACGAGCGGGCAGTAGTTCACGACGTAGTGGTCGCGGAAGAAGTCGCCGGCGCAGCCGAAGGTGTCGCGTGCCCAGCCCCAGAATCGCCGGCCGCTGACTTCACTGCGCGTGCAGGCAAAGCCCGTGACCGGGCGCTTCGGGTGCTCGGGCGCCGGGCGGTCCACGGCTTCAGAAATACCCATCCAGTCGCGCACCGCGGGGATTTCACCAAACGGCACACCGGTCTGCGCCATGCCATAGGGCCCCGGATTCATGCCGAGAAAAAGCACGCGCTTTGGACTGTCGCCAAATTTTCTGACATAGGCACTGTGCGCCCTCCATGCGTAATCGAGCGGGTTGTAAACATGCGTCACCGGCGCCGTGAAGACGAGCGGGCGCAGCACCGTGCGGAGTTCATCCGCGGCGGCGAGCAGGGAGTCGGACAGCGAAGGCATGGGCGCATGAGGCGGCGGGGCACGGGGGATTGCAAGGCTACAAATTACCCCCTGAAATGGTAGGTGACGGCCCGGCGGCCCGGCTTTACATCTTCTGCGGTTATCGCCACTATTTCGCGAAACTCAATCCCATCGCCCCACCCCATGAGCACCGCCTATCTCCTCCTCGCAGAGTTGAATCCCACGCAGACGATTCTCATCCTCCTGATCGTCACGATCCTCGTCTTCGCCCTGATGGGCCTGAAGATCGTGCGGCACTCGGAGACGATCGTCATCGAGCGGCTGGGACGCTATCACCGCACGCTGGCCAGCGGGATCAATATCATCTGGCCCATCATTGACCGTGCGCGGGCGATTCACTGGCGCTACACGGAGAGCGGCCCCAACGGGCGCGTCGTCTTCATCACCCGCAGCAGCAATCGCATCGACCTGCGGGAAACCGTTTACGACTTCCCCCGGCAAAACGTCATCACCAAGGACAACGTCCAGATCCTCATCAATGCGCTCGTCTATTTCCAGATCACCGACCCAATGAAGTCGGTCTATGAGATCAGCAACCTGCCTGACGCCATCGAGAAGCTGACGCAGACGACGATGCGGAATGTGATTGGCGAAATGGACTTCGACAGTTGTCTCGTGAGCCGCGACACGGTGAACAAGAAGCTCGGGCTCATCCTCGACGACGCCACGCACAAGTGGGGCGTGAAAGTAAACCGTGTGGAAATTCAAGACATCACGCCACCCGCGGATGTGCAGCAGGCGATGGAAAAACAAATGCGGGCCGAGCGTGACCGCCGGGCGCAGATTCTCATGGCGGAAGGCAGCAAGGGTGCGGCAGTGCTCGAATCCGAGGGCATTCGGCAGGCGGATATTATGAAGGCGGAAGGCGCCAAGCTGTCCGCCATTCTCCGGGCCGAAGGCGACGCCCAGGCGATGGAACGCATGGCGCTGGCCCAGGCCCAGGCCATTCGCTCCGTGCGCGACGGTCTCGCGGGCACGGAAACCGATGCCGCCGCCTGGCTCATCGCCGCCAAGTATCTCGAGACCCTCAAGGAGATGACCAGCGGCAAGGACAACAAAGTCGTCTATGTGCCGTTCGAAGCCACCGCCGTGCTCGGCGCACTCGGCAGCATGAAAAACCTCTTCGACCGCAACACGCCGCCGCCGTCTTCGCAGACGTAATGGAGGGGATATGGGTGACGCCGGCTTCATTTTGATAGTTTGCGGGGGGCTCCTGGGTCTCGCCGGGCACATCATGATGCTGGTTGCCGCGCACGAGCGCGGCCCCGGCTGGCTGCTGTGGTGCTTTCTGGTGCCGCCGGTGGTGTGGTTCCTGATCATCACTGATTTCAGGAGGTTCTGGAAGCCATGCGCGGTCTCCTCCGGCGGACTCTCGCTGATACTCCTGGCCTGGGCTCTCCCTGGATAATCAGGAACGCCGGATGCAGGGAAGGGAGCGGCCTTTACTATTCGGCGCGGTGACTACTGTGCGGGCTCCATCCCCACACCCTCCTGACAAGACCCATGACTTCAACCTACGCCGTAATCCTCGCCGGCGGCAGCGGACGCCGATTCTGGCCCCTCAGCCGCGACAACCGCCCCAAACAACTTCTTAAACTTTTCGGAGGTGACACTCTTTTGGAGCAGGCGCTGGCCCGGCTCGATGGACTCGTGCCGCGCGAGAACATTCTCATCCTGACCAACCGCGAGCAGGAGACGGAGGTTCGCGCGCTTCTCGGCGCGGCGGTGCCGGCGGAAAATATTATCGCTGAGCCTGACAAACGCGACACCGCGCCGGCCATTGCGCTCGGCATCGGCTGGGTCGCGGCGCGGGATCCCAATGCCACCATGATGGTGCTGCCGGCGGATCAACTCATCCAGGACCGTGCCGCTTTTCAGGCCTGCCTGCGCGGGGCCGTGGAAGTGGCGTCGCGGACGAGTGCGATTGTCACCATCGGCATCAAGCCGACGTGGGCCTGCCCGTCCTACGGCTACATCGAGCGCGGCCGGAGGGCGTTCATCTCCGGTCTCAATCACAGCCCGGCGGTCTATGAAGTACACAAGTTCCGCGAAAAACCCGCGCCGGATCTCGCCGAGCAATTCCTCGCGCAGGGGAATTTTTCGTGGAATGCGGGCATGTTCATCTGGAGCGTTCCCGCCGTCGTTGCCGAACTTTCCCGCCACTGTCCTGAACTGGCCGCGTTCATCAGCGAGGTGCGTCACTCTCACGACCTGAAAGCCACCCTCGCCAGCCAGTTTCCGGCGCTGCCGAAGATTTCGATAGACTATGCTCTCATGGAACACGCCAGCCGGGTGCTGAACATCGAAGCGAGCTTCGACTGGGACGACGTCGGCTCGTTCATCAGCGTGGGGAAATATCTGCCCACCGACGCAGAGGAGAATGCGTCCAATTCCCCGCTCACCGCGGCCGACAGCCACGGGAACATCGTGTTCACGACGAGCGGCCAGCGCGTGGCGCTGCTCGGCGTGCAGGATCTCATCATCGTGCAGACGGACGATGCCATTCTTGTGGCCCACCGCCATTCCGCAGACGCCATTAAGAAGCTCGTCGAGATGGTGCCTATCAAGTTGCACTGAGCCCGGGAACGCGGCTTTTTAAGCCGCCTCTCCATTCGAGTTCCTCATTCAGACGCGCGGCTTACAAAGCCGCGGCCCCGGGACTCCCGGGTTCACCTCATGCCGAGGAGCTTGTCGAGATCCGGGCTGCGCGCGCCGCCGGCGTTAATGGCGAGTTTGTAGTGTTTGCGCGCGGTGTCGATTTGCTCGTTCATGGCGTAGAAGACCGCGAGATTGTAGTGCGCCTCGGAGCATTTCGGATCCACGGCCACCGCTTTGAGGAAGTGCTGCTTTGCCTGTTCGCGCTGGCTGCGCTTGTTGGCGATAATGCCCAGCGTGTGCCATGCCGCGGCGTTCTGATCGTTGATCTTGAGCGCATCACTGATTTCCTCCACGGCGTCATCGAGACGGCCCAGCCTCAGCAGCGCGACACCGCGGGCGTAGTGGGGAAACTCAATATCGTAGTTGTGGGCCTGGGCTTTGAGGAGCGTCTCCGCGGCCTCCTCGTTGTTCTGGAGGCGGAGCTGGGTGACGCCGAGATTGCAGAGCGCGTAAATATTCTGCGGCTCGACGAGGAGGATCTTGCGGAACTGATTTTCCGCCGCGCCGTAGTCGCCGGCCTTGAATTGCTCTTCAGCG